>CAZCWE010000504.1:0-2902 GCA_964502285.1 uncultured Spirulina sp.
GCTACGCGAACGACGACCCCTTGGACTGAGCGAAGTCGAAGTCTCAGCCCTCGACTGTCTTTTTTGAGCAAAAGGGAACCTTAGGTGTCCTAAACCTTATAACTGCTGCTATACCTATCGCAACGCTATCCATCGCCCCTTATCGATAGCCTCATGTCACCCCAAGGCAGTCCCACCACAGATTCACGAGTTTATGTTAACTTTAGTTTCAACTATTGTTAGGTCTGATGAGGGGACATGATGAGCATTGAACTACCGGAATCTATAAAAGTCTATTCCCAATTTTTTCACCCGATTCTGATGTGGGTCTTACTCGGACTCTCCATTTATGCGTTTTATCTGGGGTCCCAAAGTCGTAAGCTGCGCAAAGCGGATAAAGAAGTCCGCAAAGAACTGATCGGCAAACGATTCACCGAGCGTCACTTTCGGATCGGCTCCATTGTGCTCGCCTTGATGGTAACTGGCACGGTGGGCGGCATGGCCGTCACCTACATTAACAATGGCAAGCTTTTTGTCGGCTCCCATTTAATCGCTGGGCTTGGCATGACGATGATGATTGCGATTTCTGCGTCCCTTGTCCCGTTCATGCAAAAGGGGAACCACTTAGCCCGCATTACCCATATTTCCCTGAATATTTTTCTCTTAGGGCTGTTTGGGTGGCAGGCCTTCAGCGGCATGGATATTGTGACTCGGATTCTAAGTAATTTCTAATGATCGGCGAGTTCTGCGTCACCTTTGGGCTCGATGTGGATGAGGCGGCGCGATCGCTTCGGCGGCAACGGTAAGCCCATCCGATCATGAAAGTCTTTTTGGACGGTATGGGTGAGGCGAGGCGAGATTTTCCGGACAATCTGGGTGAGGAGGCGATCGCCCGTCTTTTGGATCAGTTCGCGGGGCAGCTTCTCAATAAACAGAGGGAACCGCAGGCGGACATTGAGGCTTAAGCCCCATTCCACTTTCGTCACCTGGGATGCGATCGCCTGATTCACCGGCCAATCCAACTCCGTAGAATTCACCCCCTCAAGGGTCATCATCGCCCGGTAGTCCACGTCATACCCCGGCGGCGTATAGTCCGGAACAGGGATACTATACATGTTGTACGTCCGGTCTTCCGGCGGCGCTAACACCACCGCCATTTTGGGCTCAACCTCATAGCCAAACGCCCCAAAATGCCCCACTGTTAACACGTAGCCATTTTCCCCCAAGGGTTCCGCCGTCATCGGTTGGGCACAGCGCCTAAACCAATGTTCATGGGCATTAAGATAGGTCTCAACCCGCTCCGGTTCACCATACATATCCATGTTGCCCCGGAACTGGGTACTAAACGCAAAAACCGCATCCCCAGTCTCTTGCTCATTTTCCCCAGACTCTGGTTTAGGGAGATTGATAGATGAATCATCCTCCCCCGACGCGACAGGATCTGGGATTGCATCAGCGGAGGATGAGTCTGCACACGGGAACTGCATAGGACACCTGAGAGTAGGGCAGAATGACTTCAACTTACTCCATTATCCTAGACTCAACCAATTTAATTGTAAGGAACGTAACGGATGAAAGCTTTTGTTGCTGGTGCAACTGGACGCACAGGACGTCAAATTGTCCAGGTTTTGCTTGAAAAGGAAATTGCAGTCTGTGCTCTCGTGCGCAGTCTAGAAAAAGGTCAAACTGAGTTACCCCAAGGGGTGGAACTTGTCGAAGGGGATCTGCTCAATCCCCCATCCTGGCAGGCAGCCTTAGCCGATTGTGATGCGGTGTTTTGCGCCGTTGGTGCGACACCGTCTCTGAACTTCACAGAACCCTACCAAGTGGATTACGTTGGTACAAAACAGCTCATCGATGCAACAGAAAAACAGGGTATCGAACGCTTTATCTTAATCTCGTCCCTTTGTGTTTCGCAGTTTTTCCATCCCCTTAATCTCTTTTGGCTCGTGCTGTTTTGGAAGCAGCAGGTGGAACAATATCTGCAAAAAACAGGACTCAAGTTTACGATTGTGCGACCCGGTGGTCTGATCGAGGCAGACAGTGCTGATCCGCTGGTGGTTGCTAAGGCGGACACCTTATTTGAGGGGCGCATTCCGCGCCGCAAGGTGGCCGAATTGGCCGTAGAATCCCTTTTCCATGACGATAGCCAGTATCAAATCATTGAAACTGTTGCCCAACCAGAGGCCCAGCCTCAGTCTTGGCAACAACTCTTTAGCTCCCTCGTGGCGTAACACGAGCGTTTTTCGCACGTCTAGAGCACTGTGGACAGGAGCCGAAATCCACGGCAATGCTCTAGATGTGGCGGATGGCCGGTACTGTGGGTAATGCGTCTGGATTAACTTTTCCGAGGTTTAGTGCTAAAATTTGGTTTAATTTTCGTAAAATAATGCTACAAACTCGTAGGGAAACTACACAGTTTTTTACAAAAGCTGCTGTTTCCCGGACTGCTGACGCTCTCTCAATATCAATAGAACACACCATTGGATGCTCAACTCTCTATCTGTATTTACGCCAAGGCCGACCCCATCATTCGGTCTCTTTCGCAGCAGCTAGGGAGCGATCGCTACACCTGCCATCTTTTTAATCAACACACCGAACTGCTCAACTTCATCGCAGAGCACAAAACAGACATTGATTGCCTGATCATTCAAAACACAGACGATGAACTCGGCGTACTCAATGAACTCTACGCCCACGGTACTCTCCTCCCCGTCGTCATCATTGAACCCTCCCAATCGCAAAACACCGCCACGGATCACTCCAATCAAGGGCTGCTGCTTAACCCCACTCAGTACCTTTACCACACCGGAGAAGTGCGCCTCCTCGGCAGCGAGATCGCGCAAATTTCCACCACTATTGATCGTGCGATCGCCAAATTCCTCAAACTCACCCCCACCCGCCCCCCCAGCGACGACGAAAT
>CAZCWE010000505.1:0-2900 GCA_964502285.1 uncultured Spirulina sp.
ATTCTGTACTGGTATCGGACTTTCATGGCGCTATTCTACCTAAAGTCGCCCTAGAAGGGCGAGGCTTGAAACCCATTGGTTTTGGTCATGCCCCAAGGTACAACCATTGGCATTGATTTGGGGTTGGAAAAGTTTTTGGCGGTTTCAACGGGAGAACTAATAGAACGCCCTCGCTTTTTCGTAGATTTACAACGCAAGCTTCGATGGCTGCAACGTCAATTGAGAAAAAAGAAAAAGGGTTCTGCTAATTACCGAAAGGTACAAGCCAAAATTCGCGCCCTCCATGAACATATCGCTAACATTCGTCGTGAGTTTCACTTTCTGACGGCTCACAGGCTTTGTGACCGTGCTGGCATGGTCTTTGCTGAGGACTTGAACCTCAAAATGATCAGTCGTGGCATGTTGGCAAAGCATTGTTTAGATGCTGCCTGGGGGCGCTTTCTCGATATCCTTCACTGGGTATGCTGGAAACGTGGAGTCTACTTCGCTAAGGTTGACCCCAATGGCACGAGTCAGACTTGCCCTCAGTGTGGAGTACAGACTGGCAAGAAGGCATTGAGCGAACGAGTGCATCATTGTTCTGAATGTGGAGTCGTCATTGACCGAGATGTTGCGGCTGCTCAAGTGGTGGCACAACGGGGTCTTGTAGCCGTTGGACAAACGGTGATACTGCCTGTGGAGGAAGGTTTTCTAGGAACCCCAATGAAGCAGGAAACCTCAAGAGCGATCTTGGGAAGCCCACGCTCTACCTGCTTCGGGTGAGTGTTGGGATGATGTCACGAACTGTTACAACTGGTGACTGCATACAGGTGAAATAATCCGGACATTCTCTCGGCTCCATAGAAAAGGACAATAATTGTTGTTCCGTGCATAGAGCCTTGGTCAACCCCACTGATATCAAATATCCCAGCCTTGGACAACTCCTGCACCAGCGTTACAAGGTGCTGCAAGTGCTCAATTCGGGCGCATTTGGTCAGGTGTATCTCGCCCAAGACACCCTTGATCCGACGCGATCGCACTGCGCCATCAAGTACTACTTTTCCGACCTGAACTATCCCCACCTCGTCAAAACCAGTCGGCGCATTTTTCTCAACGAAGCCGAATATTTAAAACGCTTGGGAGTTCATCCACAAATTCCCCAGTTTCTCAACTGTTTTGAGGAGAATCGCGGGTTTTTCCTCGTCCAAGACCACATCGCTGGTACGTCCCTCAGCCAAGAACTCTCTATCGCTCGTCACAGTTCCCCCCTTGAACGGGTGGCCCAGGTCATTTATTTGCTCTGGGATTTGCTGCCGGTGCTGCATTTCATTCATCAACAGGACATTATTCACGGCGACATTAAGCCCAACAACATCATGCGCCGCAGCAATGACGGCAAGGTGGTGTTAATCGATTTTGGGGCGGCACAGTTCCTCCCGAAAACGCCCATGCCGGCCTCGAAAATCGCCACCTTTCCCACCTATCCCACGGTGACCTCTAGTCCGTCGGGCTATCTAGCGGCGGAACAACTCCGGGGGAAACCAACGATGAGTAGTGATCTTTACTCGGTGGGGATTATTGCGCTGGAATGGTTGACGGGGTTAGATGTGACCCATTTTCGGCCCCACCCGAAGACCTATGAAATTCAATGGCAAGCTTGGACGGATCACAATCCACCGCCGTCCTATTTAGAGCCCTTGACCGCGATTTTGCGGCGGCTGGTGCGCTACCATCCTGAAAATCGCTACGCAACGGCGACGGAGGTGTTGCGCGATTTGGAACCGTTGCGATCGCAAGCGAACCAAAGTCTGCTCCAGTGCTGGGGTGAACAACGGATTACCAACTTGGTTCCGATCTCTTACCCAACCCCACCACCTCAGGATGCTGGGTCGTTCGATGACTATGCTGAGGAGTTCGCAGATGCGACTGCCCAGTTTGAAGATACCTCCCTGGATGATCTAGAACTGATGCCGGATGAACCGTGGCAGGTGGAGCATTCCGGGATGATGATGGCTCGCACGGCGGCGATTGTGGCGGATTTGCCCCTGTTGCGATCGCACTCCACCAACTCCACCACTCAGGTGCTGCTACGGATGGGCTTGGTGATCGGGATGCTAAATGTGTTTGCGATCGCTCTGGGATATTACACCCTCACCAGTAGTCTCAGCACCGATCCCGGCGAGGAAGCCTGGATCGCCGCCCAAGAAGCGATTCAACGGGGCCAACTCTCCCAAGCCTTGACCCTTGCCGAATCGATTCCCCGCAACAGCGTCCGCTATGAGCAATCCCAAGCGGCGATCCAAGCCTGGCAAACGGAGTGGCGCACGGCATCCAGCCTCATGAACACGGCGCAAACTGCGCTTGATAGTCACCAATGGCAAATGGTGCTCAACATTGCCGCCCAAATGCCGGAGATCAACTACTGGCGACAAAAAATGCACTCCCTCACGGAGGCGGCACGACCCCGCGCCGAAGACGAAGCCCGTCGCCTCTTGGCCCAAGCCTATCGCTCCGCACAGCAACGCGATTTCACCCGCGCCCTCAGTTTCCTCTATCAAATTTCCCCAGAAACTAAGGTGGGGGCGAGTATTCAGCCGAAACTGGACGAGTATCAGCGCAAACAAAGTGTGCGGGCGATGGTGCAGTTGCAAGCGGCCTATGATTTAGCGATCGCGAAACAATTTCGGGCTGCGATCGCGATTCTCGAAGAAATCCCCACGAACACCACCGCCGGCGCGATCGCCCAAGAAAAACTCCAGGAATATCACCACAAAGCCCAAACCCGCCGCGCCCTCGTTGCCAGCGCATCCTAAGCCCTAAGCGGGAACAGGATCAGCGACCAACAAAGGAAAACCCAAGGCTTCCCGCTGTTGGTAATACAACTGAGCGACTTGGCGGGCCAGGTTGCGGATGCGGCCGAT
>CAZCWE010000506.1:0-2894 GCA_964502285.1 uncultured Spirulina sp.
GATCCGAACCTAATTGACTTGCGGGATTGGGCCTATGAAACCGAGCGCACCCTCGATTTACTTTACGAGAATACGAAAAATGCGATGAATTTTTCCATGGCACGCCGGGCCGAAGAACAGACCCAGTTAAGTATTTCGGCGTTAGAATCGAGCGATCGCCTCAACATCCTCGCCGCTGTCTTTCTTCCCATTACCGCCATTTCATCAGTGTTTGGGATGAATTTAGTCAGCGGCGTTGAACAGTCACACCTGATCACCCTGTGGTCGGTGCTGGTAGTGGGGATTGTGCTGGGCTTTGCCGTGCGGCGGTGGGTAGTGAAAGGTCGCTGGCTTTAGTAGTAGTTCCCCACTTTGCGATGGTGAACAGCGGTACGGGCATCGGTTTTCGCCACCCGCCCATCGGTCACTTGACTGTAAACAATCCAGTGATCCGGCACATCCATGCGGCTCACCACTTCGCATTCGAGGTAGGCAAGGGCATCGGCAAGGATTGGCGCACCGTTATTCGCTTGGCGGGTTTCGATGCCTTCAAAGCGGTCTTGACCCGGTTTAAACCGTTTGAGGAAATGTTTCATCAGGGGTTGATAGTTGCCGTCTTCGAGGATATTGAGGACGAAGCGATCGCCCACCTGCATCAAGGATTCAATCGCCCGGTCTTTTGCCACTGCGATCGACACGCCAAAGGGTTCAAAACTCGCTTGGCTCACCCAAGAAGCTAACATCGCCCCTTTCACATCACTTTTTTGCGCCGTGATGATGTACAGGCCGCCACTGATCCGCCCGATCGCTTTATCCAGGTCACTATCGAGAGATTTCCGCTTTTTGATATTTTTCTCACGGCTGAGGAATTGCCCCACATCCGTCCCCGCCTCATCACAGAGTTGATAGAGACCTTCATCGGGATCGTCTTTGACCCGAATACTGGGGAAGGCTACACTCGCGCCCACGTTGCGGAATTTGGTGAGCAGGGGATCAATGGGTTCATCGTCGTTGCCGTAGGATTCCAGTAAGCCCACCACCTGCTTGTCGTTGGCAGAGGCGAGGATCGTGCTGAGGCTGGTGGCGGCTTCTTGGGCTTTGTCCCCAGATGCGGGGGGCATGGCGATGACAAGACCGGCAGCCCGTTCAGCGAGTTCGCGGATTTCTTGCTGATCTTCGCCGATCATGTCCATCATTTCGACGGCCACGCCGGTTTTGGTGATGCCGTGGGCGATCGCTTGGGAGAGGCGATCGCTGTACCCGTAATCCGATACATAAAACACCGCCACCACCGTTTCCCCCTTCGTTTGGGACACAGACCAATCGTGGTAACGCTGGATCAATTCGTGGGCATTGTGGCGCAGGAGCGGGCCATGACCATTGGCTACCGTCACCACCTCACCGAGATTCTTCATCCGCTTAATCGCCCCCAACACCGATCGCGCATTGGGGCCCATCAAGCAGTCGTAATAAAACCGATAGTCCGGCTCAATGGCGCTCAACTGCACATCAAACAGGTCATCGCTGCAATAGTGCAGGCCAAACACGTCGCAAGTGAAGAGAGTCTGCGTCCCCCAGTCGTAGGTGAGGATTGTGTCGGGCCAATGGAGGTTTGGCGCGTTGACGAATTCTAAGACGTGACCTTTGCCGAGGTCGATTTGGTCGCCACTCTTGACGATCTGCCGTTGGAAGTCTTGGTGAATGAAGCCTTCGAGGAATTGAATCGCCACCTTTGACCCCACTACCGTGGCGTTGGGCGCGAGGGCTAACACATCTTTCACAAGGCCACTGTGGTCGGGTTCGGTGTGGCTAATCACCAGATAGTCGATCTGGCTGGGGTCGATCTGACCCGTGAGCGCGTCGAGGTAAAGCTGTTTAAATTTGGCGTGGGAGGTATCGACGATCGCGAGTTTGTCGCCGCGAATGATGTAGCCGTTGTAGGTCGTACCGTTTTGCAGACCGAATTCAATATCGAAGCGATCGCGATCCCAATCCAGCGAGCGGATCACCGTTGTCTCAGCGGCAACTTCAGCGATTTGAATGGTTAAGCGTTTTTGGGCTTGTTCGGCGGTGGCAACCATGCGACAACCTCCTTCACAGTTGTTAACAGTATGTAATGGCTTCTATTGTGACACGCTGACCCAGGCGGTTGGGATTACGGTTCATTATGGCGTTGATTAAAGCCAACCGATGCGCTGGGGCGGCCAAAAGCGGAACACGGCGCGGCCTATCACATTTCCTTCCGGCAATTCGCCCCAGATGTGGGAGTCGTTGCTGTCCCCCATCACAAAGAGACGATGGTCGGGGATGGTGCGATCGCTCAGTTCATAGTGGGGCGGCGCGGCGGTATAGGGTTCGCTCAGGGGTTCATCGTCGCGGTACACCTGGTCAGCATGGACGCTGATGTGATGGCCGCCCGTGGCCATGACGCGCTTGATGAAGGCCTGTTTGGGAAGATAGCCGTAGTCTTGCAGCAGACTGGGGGGGTTAAACACGATCACATCGCCCATGGTGGGGGGATGGAAATGATAGGACACCTTTTCCACGACGACGCGATCGCCCGTTTCCAGGGTCGGCAGCATCGAATCGGAGGGGATGTAGCGCGGTTCAGCGAGAAAGGTGCGGATTAAAAAGACACAGAGGAGCGCGATCGCGATCGTCTTGATGTTTTCCCAGAGCGTGGCTCGCCATTGGGGAATAGAACTTGGATTAGGCTCGGTCATCAGCGTTTGCAAGGTGAGGGCAGCCCAGAATAGGCACGAGTTCCAATGTATCGCAAATGTCCGAGGGTTCACCGAGGGCTGAGGGTCGTCGAAGTCCGGCCGCTTACCCTTCGACTTCGCTCAGGGTGCGCTTAACCGAGGGCTGAGCGGAGTCGTTCGCGCAGCGTCTCCGCAGGAGATAGCCCGGCCGCT
>CAZCWE010000507.1:0-2887 GCA_964502285.1 uncultured Spirulina sp.
TCACACCCTGTCCAAAACCTACAACATGGCCGGTTGGCGGGTGGGGTTCGCCGTGGGGAATGCCCAGGTGATTCAGGGGTTACGGACGCTGAAAACGAACCTGGATTATGGGATTTTCTCAGCGATTCAGGCCGCTGCACAAACGGCGCTACAGTTGCCGGATGAATATGTGCAACGGGCCCAGCGACGCTATCAAGAGCGGCGTGATTTTGTGATTGCGGGTCTGGGTGAGTTGGGCTGGTCTGTGGCTCCGACGAAGGCGACGATGTACCTCTGGATTCCCTGCTCCGTGGGCATGAGTTCGACGGATTTTGCCCTCAATCTGCTGCAAACAACGGGGGTGGTGGTGACGCCAGGGAATGCCTTTGGGGAGGCCGGGGAAGGCTATGCGCGGGTGAGTTTGATCGCGGACTGCGATCGCCTCGGTGAAGCCCTGAGCCGCCTCAAACAGGCCGGCATTCGCTACGACTACAGCACCGTGCCGTCTCACTAGATCCCTGCCCCGCCCAGAGTGCAAGTAGGCTGTAGGCTAACGCCTACTCCTTCCGAACCCGTTAAAACGGGTTTTCGCTCTGAGCCCAGAACTTTAGTTCTGGGCGGTGATGGGCGGCTTCGATCTACCGCATCGCTCCCGAATTCACCCGATCGCGCTTCAATTTGTATCCCTCGTACTACGGCATCATCGCCAAACCCTCTACAATTGCCCCTGTAAATTTTGGTGAATCTGTGTGGTATGAACTCTGATCCCGTCTCGCAACCCCAACCTCCCACCCCGGAACCCGAAAGCGGGTTAAGCAAATTCTTCCATCTGACGGAACTCAAAACCGATGTCCGCACTGAAGTGATCGCCGGGATCACGACCTTTTTCACGATGGCTTATATTTTGGTCGTCAACCCGGTGATTCTCTCCAACGCGATTTTCCTCGAAGAATCGGGGGATCTCTTTGGTGAAATTGCGATCGCCACGGCCCTATCAGCCGCGATCGCCACCCTGATCATGGGGCTTTATGGCAACTTTCCCTTCGCCCTCGCCCCCGGTATGGGTTTAAATGCCTACTTTGCCTTTTCCGTCGTCATCGGCCTCGGCATTGAGTGGCGCGTCGCCCTCGCAGCGGTATTCCTCGAAGGGATTATCTTCATCATCCTCACCCTGACGAATATTCGCGCTCAGATCGTCAACGTCATTCCCGAATGCATCAAACACGCCACCGCCGCCGGGATTGGGCTGTTCATCGCCTATATCGCCCTCTCTGGTAGTACCGAAGTGGGTGGCGCGGGGCTGATCATCCCTTACGAAGCCACGATCACCAGTCTCGGCGATCTCAGTAATCCCAATACCTTTATCGCGATCGCTGGAATCTTCATCACCGCCGCCTTCGTTGCGCGTCGCGTCAAAGGGGCGCTCCTCTGGGGCATTCTCGCCACCGCCATTTTGGGCTGGATTCTCGGCATTGCCGCCCCCCCCGAAGGCATCGTCGCCCTACCCCAGTTCCCCGTTGATCTCGTCGGTCAAGCCTTCATCGGCATCGGTCAACTGGGCAGCATCAACATCGGGCAACTCTTGTCGGTGATCTTTGTCTTCCTGTTTGTGGACTTGTTCGACACCGTGGGAACCCTGACCGGGTTGGGGATCAAAGCAGGCTACATCAACGAAGAGGGCGAATTTCCCAACGTCAATAAAGCCTTCATGGCCGATGCCGTGGGAACCACCGCTGGCGCACTCCTCGGCACGTCCACCGTCACCAGCTACATCGAATCCGCGTCCGGGGTCGCCGAAGGGGGACGCAGCGGTTTAACAGCGGTGAGCAGTGCGGTGTTGTTTGCCCTGTCGATTCTGTTTATTCCCCTCTTGGCGGCGATTCCGGGGTTTGCCACGGCTCCGGCCTTGGTGATTGTCGGGGTGTTGATGGCCGGCAGTTTACGCTACATCCGTTGGGATGATCCGGCGGAGTCGATCCCCTCGTTTTTAACTATTTTGATCATGCCGTTGAGCTATTCCATCGCCGAAGGTCTGGCCGTGGGGCTGATTACCTATCCAATTATCAAAGCCATGCAAGGTAAATTCCAGGAAACGAAGGTTGCCATGTGGGTGCTGGCGGTTCTCTTTGTGATTAAGTTTGCGATCGCATAACCCACGCAAGGATGCGAGAAACAATCTCCACGATTCGGCAAACTCAGGGCAAGCAGCCCCAACCCAGGCCCATTTTCCGTAGACCTTTACCCCCCATCTAAGCGACGCAACCTGGCAAAACCAAGGCAGTACCTTACAATAGAGTTGTGCGGAGACGAAAGTTTCCGTTCACTCCTCACACCACTTTCCCGCCCAAGCGATTGGGCGGTTTTTTCGTGGATTAATCCGTCCTCCACTGCGCTGGTTGATCACACCCTCGCGCTCAACTGTGTTCACCGAACCCTGGAGGAAAGTCGGGGGTGAATTTCAAGCTGGTTGAGGCTTCAGCCCTTGGGGTCAATCCGGTGAGGCAGAGTTTAGCTGCGATCGCTATTTGATCCCAGAATCTCCCATTTTCTAAATGGGGGAGGTCAATATGCTAAAATTGCCGAGTATTAATGATAGACCGGTAAAGGAATCCCAACCCAATGACCGAACCAGTTACAGATAAAGAATTTGATAACGTTGTATTAAAGAGTGAAATGCCCGTCCTTGTTGATTTTTGGGCTCCTTGGTGTGGCCCCTGCCGGATGGTTGCCCCCGTTGTTGACGAAATTGCTCAGCAATACGACGGCAAAGTAAAAGTGGTCAAACTTAACACCGATGAAAATCCTGCTGTTGCCACTAAATACGGGATTCGCAGCATTCCGACGTTGATGATTTTTAAAGGTGGTCAGCGTGTGGATATGGTGGTTGGGGCAGTTCCGAAAACGACTC
>CAZCWE010000508.1:0-555 GCA_964502285.1 uncultured Spirulina sp.
GTGGCTCGGAGCGCAACGCTCCGGCCACTCTGTCCAGAGTTATGCCGGAGCGATTTAACTGCATTAAAGCCCTGGGATTGCCGAACTTACCAACCCGATTCAGCCTGACTCAGCACATAGGCCGCTACATTTTCGATGTCTTCATCACGGAGGCGGCCACTAAAGGCAGGCATTGCCGCTTTGCCCTTGATGATTTGGGCTTTGATCGCCTCAATACTGTCCATACCGTATTTTGCTAAATCCTCTTTTTTCAAGGTTTTAGCACCATTAACGACATTCTTTCCTCCGATATGGCACGCGGCACAGTTGGCACTAAACACCGCTGCACCTTTGCCTAAATCCGCAGCTTGGGCCGGACGTAAACCGATCAGAAAGACGAAAGAGAGAGTTAAAACAAGCGTAGTAATAATGCGTCGCATGGGTATTGTTCTTCACTGAAACAGGATTCATGTCGTTATTGTTGGGAAAAGCTTCACCCCTGTCAAAAGACCGCTTGTCAAAGATTGCGAACTGTTACAATACCCCAAACCTGTCAATTCATTTGACCTTAAGATT
>CAZCWE010000508.1:565-2886 GCA_964502285.1 uncultured Spirulina sp.
CCATTAACAACATTCTTGCCCCCCACATGGCACGCGGCACAGTTAGCCGTAAAAACCGCTGCACCCTTGCCTAAGTCCGCAGCGTGGGCCGGACGTAAGCCGATCATCAAAACGAGAGAAAGGGTCAAAACAAGTGTGGTAATAATGCGTCGCATGGATCTTTTTTTTACTAAACAGGATAGTTGTATCGTTATTGTTGGGATAAAGACTCGCCACTGTCAAACGACCGCGTGTCAAAGATTGCGAACTGTTACAATACCAAGAATCTGTCAATCCATTTGACTCTAATTATGGATGGGACAGAATGGTGAAATTCGTCAGTACTATTTTTAAATCTATGGCCCCATTTCCAGCTCACCGCCCTCAACAGATGTCTCTTGGCCCCTTAGAGACCGAAATTGTCGAACTGCTGTGGGACTTTGAAACCGCCACGGTGAAACAAATTCACGATCGCATCCTCAGCGACCCCCAGCGCGAACTGGCCTACACCTCGATCACCACCGTCCTCCAACGCTTGGCGGCTAAAGGGTGGGTGAAACGGCAGAAAGTCGGCCGCTCCTTTCGTTGGACACCTCTCCTCAGCCGCACCGATGCGCAGGTATTCCGAGCCAATCACCATCTCAAACAGGTGCTAGGGGTGAACAATCCCGACGTGGTGGCCGCCTTTGCCGACAGTCTCGATCAGGCCAGCATGAATCAACTCGATGAACTGGCCCAACGCATCAAAGCCGCTCGTGCTGCGCGTTCGGAGTAAATTCTATGCATATCGTGATGGTAATCGGGGCGATCGCAATTTCAGTGGTCTTGCGATCCACAGAGATTCCCGCCACCCTACCCTGGCCGCGGCGGTGGGTGCGTACCCTGGGCGCGTTTACCCTGCCGCCCTTGTTATTGCTGACGACGGCTGTGGCGATCGCCTTGATGGGGCCCCACGGCATGATGCTCGGCATGACCGTCGGCGGGGTGGGCTACGGCGTGAGCGTCTTGCTGTTGAGCGGTGCTCTGGCGTGGTTGGTGGTGCTGATGGTGCAGGGCATCCTCGCCAAACGAGAAGCCCAAACCTATCCCCTCGTCACCCTCGGCACAGTGCAAGCCCGCCTCTTAAAAACGCCCTATTGCTTTGCGGGTCATGTGGGCCTGTGGCCGTCGGAATTAGTGATTAGCGAAGGGTTAATCGAACGGTTAACCGCCGAGCAACTCCAAGGCGTGCTCGCCCATGAACAGGCTCACCACTACTATCAAGACACCCTCTGGTTTTGGGTCTTGGGGTGGTTACGCCGCTTAACCCGCTGGCTGCCCCGCACGGAATCGCTCTGGCAGGATTTATTGCTGTTGCGGGAATTGCGGGCGGATCATTGGGCGGCAACTCAGGTAGACCCCTTGACCCTAGCGGAGGCGCTGTTAGTGGTGGTGCGATCGCCCTTCATCCCCCCCGCAGCCCAGGTAATTCCCTTACATGATCAACCGACTCGCGTTGAAACTCGGATTAACGCCCTCTTAGCAGCGGAACTTCCCAGTGAAGAACGCTTGGGGCAACTCCTCTGTGAGCAGCAAAATCGGTGGTTGATCTGCGGTGGGATGGTTATGCTTGTTCCCCTCCTGCTCATGGCGTTGCACCATTAAAAACGCCCCCAGCCCCGGAGAATTTGTCAAGAGTTGTTAAATCGCTCTTAAGTTGTTAAGCTCCGCCGACAAAAAATGTGGACGCAGATGAAATGATCGATGTAGGATAGCGGAAAACCGGCAGTGAGATCTCTATGGAATCTTTGTCCTACCTCTATTACAGCTTAGTGTTTGAGGCTGACACCGATCCCCTCAGCCTGGATATTTCATTGCCGAATTTTATCCGTTCGGCTCGGTTGCGTTTGGTGTCAACCACTTGGATGATGTTGGCGATCGCCCTCTTCACCCTCAGCCTGCAAAATATTGCCATTGCTCTGCAAGTGGGCGATCGCGGCACCGAAATCAAAACCCTCCAGGCCACCCTGAAAAGCAAAGGCTACTTCAACGGCCCAATCACCGGCTACTACGGCCCGATCACCGCCGAAGCCGTCCAACAATTCCAACGGGTCAACCAACTGGATATTGATGGCATTGCGGGCCCCACCACTCAAACCATTCTCTACGACAACGGAGCCGCCACCAACACGATCAACACGCCCCTCAACAGTGCCAGCCGCGGCCTGTTGAAGTACGGCCAAAACAATGCCCATGTGCGGGAACTGCAAGCAGAGTTGAAACAACTGGGGTATTTTAACGGCCCCATCAGCGGCTATTACGGAACCCTCACCGAAGCCGCCGTGCGTACCTTCCAAGCGGCC
>CAZCWE010000509.1:0-2865 GCA_964502285.1 uncultured Spirulina sp.
CAATGGCCGATGTCTTGGCGGATCGGGATGGCGGGCTGCATTTCCGGGGCGGTGATTGCCCTCGCGCCCCCGACTTTTTTAAACAATGCGGGGCTGCGGGATTTTTTGATTGCGGGGGAAGCCAGTTGGGATAAAACGCTGTTAATTTTCACGATTCATTTTGGCCTGACGATTTTGGCCTATGGGTCTGGGGCGGCGGGGGGGTTGTTCTCTCCCGCTCTCGTTTTGGGATCGGCGTTGGGGTATCTGATCGGGGAAATCGAGTTTATGGTGCTCCATGCCGGGTCGCCGACCACCTATGCGTTGGTGGGGATGGGGGCATTTTTTACGGCGGTGGCCCGGGTTCCGATTACTGCGATCGTGATTGTGTTTGAGTTAACCACGGATTTTCGCCTGGTGTTGCCGTTGATGGTGAGCGCGGTGATGGCCTACGGGGTGGCTGAGGCGATCAAATCCGGCTCTATTTATCAACATCTGCTTCAGGCCAATGGCATTGATCTGAAGGATGAGACGGGGCGCAACGATGTGCTGACGGATATGGGGGCGGGGGATGTGATGCAGCGCAATGTGGAGACGCTGACGGGGACGATGACGGTGCAGGATGTGTACAACCTGTTTGGGCAGTCGTTTCACCATGGGTTTCCGGTGGTGGACGAGGGGGGTGTGGTGGTGGGGATGATTACGGAGCAGCATTTGGCGGGGTTGAGTAACCTGTCGCCGCAGCAGTTGGTGCGGGATGTGATGACGGCGAGTCCGGTGACGGTGGCGCCGGAGATTCCGGTGGGGGATGTGATCTATTTGATGGATCGCTATCATGTGTCCCATTTGCCGGTGACGGAGGGGAGGAAGTTGCTGGGGATTATTACCCGCAGTGATTTGATTCATGCGACGGCGGATCATTTGCGGGGGCGACCCGATGGCACGGAGTTACAGACGCATCCGTCCTACAGTGTCTATCACACGCGATCGCCCGCCACGGGCAAGGGGCGCATTTTACTGCCGATCGCCAATCCCCACACGGCTCCCTATTTGGTGAAAATTGCCGGGGCGATCGCTGCCACGGAAGACTTTGAATTAGAATGCCTCGCGATTATCCAAGTCCCCCGCCACACGACCCCCGCCCAAGCCCGCGTGGATTTCACCCCCCAGCGCGACCTATTGCATGAAGTCGAAGCGATCGCCCAAGCCTTCCCGATCTCGGTTCATTGTCAAATTCGCGTCGCCCAAGACACCAGCCAAGCCATCCTCGACACGATCCGCGATCGCCACATCGACCGCCTGATCATGGGCTGGAAAGGCAGCACCACCACCCCCGGCCGCATTTTCGGCACGGTGCTGGATGCCTTGGTGCAGCGGGCTCCCTGCGAAGTGATGTTGATCAAACCGGGCCACAACCCCAATGCTTACCCCGCGATCGCTGACCACGGCCCGAGCCAATGGATGGTTCCCATGTCCGGCGGGCCCAACGTGAAACGCGCCCTCCATTATCTCCCGGCTCTCACTCGTTTAACCGCCCCCGGCGATATCCTCCTCACCCAAGTTTTCCCCCCCTCCCAGGGCAAACTCCGCTTTCAACCCCTCAAACAGATGGCGGAAACCCTGAGCCAAACCCTGGACTGTCCGGTGATTCCGCTGCCGATGCGATCGCAGGATGTGGCGGATGCGATCGTTAAGCTCACCGAGATCGAAGCCTGTTCCCTCGTCATCCTCGGAGCCAGCCGCGAAGGGATGCTCCAACACGCGATCCACGGCAACATCCCGGAAGCGATCGCCGCCCAAGTCAACGCCACGGTCATCCTCCTCCGCGCCGCCGTCACAGAATAAAAACACCCCTAAAACTTACACTTAATCTCAATCTCAATATTCCCCTCCGCATTCCCTTCAGTGATGTAAGGAATCCCCGCTTTCCCGCCCATTTTCACCCCAAATTTAATCGTCATCTCCTCCACTTCTGCCGCGCCGAAGTCTTTAAATGATTGCAAGACATATTCCGTGCAACCTCGAATCAGTTGCTGGGCTTGATCGAGTCGATCTTGGACATCCTCTTGCCAGCCCATCTCTTGGATATCGTCATCGCTGGTGGATTCGACAAGAGCCGTTTTGAGTTCGGTTTCAATTGCGTGGAAACTGTCATCCGCTTGGAAGTTGAGTTTTACCTTAGACATGGGCTTCAGTGTTGAGTGCTTGGGCTAATCTGGGAAAAGTTATCTCTGCGATTTTATAGCAGTCTTTCCCAATCTCAGGGAATCTGTAGCATCTTGCTCGCTTCACATTCATATCATCAAACGTCTAATGCCCAAATACGCCCTCGTGATTGGAATTCCCAGCTACAGCAGCCGCAAGTTTGCAGCGTTACCCAAAACCACGACGGACGCGGAAAAGATTGCCCAAATTTTGGAGCAACACGGGGGCTTCAGCGTCACTCGCTTGCCTGCACAAGGGAATGAGCAGTCTGATGCTTATGTGATGAAAGCGTCAGGGGTTAGCCAAGATCATTTTGTAACCACCCTTAAACAATTCCTCAAACGAGCGAGTGGTCATGATGCTCTGATCTACTTCACGGGGCATGGCTACACGGTGGTGGATGAGTTGGATAGTGAAGATGAACGGGGTTATCTGGCAACGAACCATTGGCGGCAAGTTACAGGAGCCGATTTTCTTGGGGGCTGGGGGCGGTATTCCGTTGGTGCGGTATGGGCGTGGGGTTGTGTCGGATGTACCGGATGAGACGGTTTGCCCCTATCAGGGTTTGGCAGCATTCACACCGGAGACGAAGCAGTTTTTCTTTGGGCGTGGGGCGGTGGTGGATCAGCTTAGTGGTGCAGAAAAGTAGTAGAAGTAGGCGAAAGCAAGACCAATCAAGGC
>CAZCWE010000510.1:0-2848 GCA_964502285.1 uncultured Spirulina sp.
GGTGACGGGGGAGGATGTGCCTGATCCGACTGATCAGGTGGTGATTTACAAGTATTTGAATCCGAGGGCGGCGGAATGGCCGGAAGCGGATTACATCGTCTCAAATCCGCCGTTTATTGGAAATAAGAGAATGCGGTTAATATTGGGAGACGGATATACTGAAGCTTTGCGTAAAATCCTAAAACAAGTTCCAGAGTCAAGTGATTTTGTTATGTATTGGTGGGAGAAATCCGCTAGCCTAATACATAGCAATTCTATCAAAAGATTTGGACTCATCACTACAAACAGTTTAACTCAGACTTTTAATCGAATTGTCATCGAAAAACATTTTCATATTCAACCTAAATTATCTTTGATATTTGCCATACCAGATCATCCTTGGGTTAATGAGGGAGCGGCTGTAAGAATTGCGATGACAGTTGTCGAATCTGGTGATTCTGAAGGAATACTATTAAATGTAGAAAATGAATCAGAAATAGAGTTGGGAATATCAAAAATAAATTTTTCTGGACAACGAGGAAAAATTCAATCTGATCTATCTGCCGGAGCAAATCTTGCAAATTCGTTCTCTCTTCGTGCAAATGAAAGACTTTCAAATCAAGGAGTTACACCATTAGGGACAGGATTTCGCTTATCTCAATGTGAACTATCAGCATTAGGGTTTACGAAAAAAAATATGCCGAGTGTTGTTAAGTCTTACATCATTGGAAAAGATTTAGTTCAAGGATTTGAAGAGAAATTTATCATTGATTTTTTTGGGTTAAGTCTCGAACTCGCTCAAAAACGGTTTCCATCTCTTTTTCAGATAGTCTTAGAAAAAGTTAAACCAGAAAGGGAGCAGAAAAAACGTAAAAGTTATCGTGACAATTGGTGGATATTTGCCGAGCCTAGATCAACATTGCGCCCTGCCATCGAATCAGTCAAACGTTATATAGGAACATGTAGAACAGCAAAACATCGGGTTTTTCTTTTTATTGAAAGTGCTATTCTTCCTGATGCAAAAATAATTGCTATTGGATTAGATGATGCTTATTGTTTGGGTATTCTTTCATCTCAAATACATGTAATTTGGGCAATCAAAACAGGAAGTTGGTTAGGTGTCGGGAATGACTCTAACTATAATCATTCTGATTGCTTTGGAAAATTCCCCTTCCCCGATCCAACCCCAGACCAAAAACAGAAAATCCGCGACCTGGGCGAACGGCTCGATGCGCATCGGAAAAACGTCCAAGCCGCCCATCCCGACATCACCATCACCGGGATGTATAACCTCCTCGAAAAACTCCGCAACGGCGAACAATTCACCGACAAAGACCGGGACTACAACGATCGCGCCCTCGTCTCCACCCTCAAACAAATTCATGATGAGCTAGACCTCGCCGTATTAGATGCCTACGGTTGGGCGCACGACATCACCGACGAACAAATATTAGAAAACCTCGTCACCCTCAACGCCCAACGCGCCGAAGAAGAACGCAACGGCCTGATCCGGTGGTTACGCCCCGAATACCAAGCCCCCGACCAAATCGCCGTTCAAACCGAACTCGTAGGCATCCGCACCCCAGAAGAACCGATCATCGAACCCGTCGAACAACAAAAATGGCCCACCCAACCCAAAGCCCAATTAGCAGCCATTCGCGATCTCCTGCGCACCACATCCGGCGACTGGACAACCAAGCAAATCGCCGCCCAATTTAAAGGTCGCATCACCCAAACCAAACTCGACACCATCACCGAAAATTTAGAACGCTTAGAGTGGTTCGGGTTAGTCATTCCCCAAAAAATCGACGGGATCATGTATTGGCGTTTTGCCGACAGTGCCAACGTCGCCTGAGCTATCGAAAAAACACCCAAGTAGACCCATGAAAACTCGCCAATTTATAGCAGTGGACAAGTTTGTTAGGACATTCAACAAGCGCACCCTGAGCGGAGTCGTTGGCGAAGCCTCCCGAAGGGATAGGGTAAGCGGCCGGGTTATCTCCTTTGGAGACGCTACGCGAACGACTACGCCCTGGACTGAGCGAAGTCGAAGTCTCAACCCTCGGTTATGCAAAAATCAATATTTTAGATGTCCTATTGCTTGATGATTTGATGATGTTTTCTCTTAATAGACAATCGACCCGATCGCACCGCGAATTGTTTCGTGGGGGTTGAGGGCGGGTAAACGGTTGCCCATCGCTTCCTTGTCTTGGGGTTCGATGGTGGCCAGGTTGAGCCACATGAGGCGGTCTTCACTGGTGATTAAGCCCACCTGACCCCTGGGGTTCGCACTGGCAAAGAGGGCCGCCAACTGATCCTGAGGGCGGAAGCGGAGGGCCTGAGTGCCGATGTTGCCCCGTTCACCGAGGCGCAATTCTGCCACGTTGAGGCGTTTGGCGTAGCCTTGGCGCGTCACGAGGATCAAGTCGTGATCGGCTTCAACGATCGCACCCCCTAAAATCGCTTCCCCTTGGCGGGTGCGGGTGGCTTGGTTGCCCTGGGCGGTGCGGCCCATGACGGGGATTTGTTCGTCATCAATGGGGCAGCGGAGAATCCGGCCGCCGGAAGTGGCGATCGCTAACTCTTGGCCCGGCTGCGCCCATTGGGCTAACTGCACCTGATCCTCGTCCTTGAGTTTCAGCACCACCGCGCCGCGATTGGTCAACTCTGCAAAATCCGACCCCGCGAGCCGCTTAATCCGCCCCTGCTGCGTCAAGACCACTAAATCTTGAGTCGCCAAATCCTCCGGGGGCAAGAGGTAATGGGTGAGGGGATCGCGCTTCTGCTGGACGCTGCTGGGCATCAGTTGAATCACCGCCGTCGGGCTGCCGCTGGAGGGAATATCAGCGATCGCCACCGGATAGGCTTT
>CAZCWE010000511.1:0-2826 GCA_964502285.1 uncultured Spirulina sp.
TTCCGTTGTGCAAATGCTCTTGGACGATGGGCGGCACATCGTCGGGGGTGAGGCGGCAATACCACACCTCATCGGGAACCAGGCGAGCATTGGGGGCCATGTTGCACTGGCCGAGGCAGTCGGAGGCTTCGACGACAACATCATCGGGCAGATCGGCAGCTTGAAACGCTCGGAGAAGGGCTTCACCATTGAATCGGATGCAGTTGACGTTTTGGCAAACGAGGAGGGTGCGGGGTGAGGAGGTCATAGGGAGAAAGTTAAGGTGAATTGCTCCGGAGTTTGGGTTAGCAGGGTTCGATCGCTTCACAGGCGCCAATGCTCACCCATTCGCTGCTGCCGTCTTGGAAATGTTCTTTTTTCCAGATTGGGGCGTTGTGTTTGAGGGTGTCGATGGCGTACTGACAGGCGGCAAAGGCTTCGCCGCGATGGGGACAACTGACGGCGACGAGGACGCTGATCTCGCCAATCTTGAGGCGGCCGGTGCGGTGCTGGATGATGATGCGGTTGGTGTTGGGCCATTGTTGGCGAATGGTGACAGTGATCGCGGCGAAAACGGCGATCGCCATCGGCTCATAGGCTTGATATTCTAAATAGTCCACCGCGCGGCCGTCGGTTTGCGATCGCACCGTCCCACTCATCACCACCACCGCCCCACTCGCCGGATCATCCGCCTGGTCATATACCGCATCGAGGGCGAGGGGGGCAAAGGTGACAGAAACGCGATCGCGCGGATCACAATCCATTCCATGCACGGGGTAAACTAAACCAGGCACCATCCTGAAATCTTTGTTAAAAACATCCTTCACACTATAAATTAAATGAAATTAAATATCATGGCAGTGTCGGTTACCCGTCTTCCCCTTGGCTAGACAACCCCCCGCTGCGTCCTCATAAGCACCCTATCTCATCCTCGTGTTTATCAATTTCCGTTACATCACAGTCAGTCTTTCTCCTTTCGCCCAGCCAGCAACGGTTATGGGGATCACCGCTTACGGGTTGAGGGGAGGGCCGCAGCACCGGACTCCAAATCCGTCATGCTGTCCTTGACTGTGACTGGCAAACTCCGGCCTATCTTGCCGGTGAAGTGGGAATCAATGTCAATCCACCCTATGGTTGATGTCAGGTTATGACCTCTTTAAATCAACGCTATAGCATTGTCCGAACTCTAGGTCATTCGCTCCAAGGTCTTTGTGCATCTACGCTGGCTAATGATCAAATCACCGGGAATCTGGTGGTGATCAAGGATTTTAATATTCCGGAGCATCAACAGGGCGAGCAGTGGTTTGCCCGCTATCAACAGGTGTGCGATCGCTTCCAATCCGTCCACAGCCGTCGGATTGTGAAATATCTCCACACCCATAAAACCGGCACTGGCTTTTCCTTAATCCGCGACTATATCCCATCGAGTGCCTTGGATCTCGCCCCACAACTCTCCCTACGCGAAATCCAAAAAATCGCCACCAACGTCCTCGACACCCTGATCCACCTGCAACAGCGCGACGATGGCTGTGTTCATGCCAATCTCAAGCCCTCAAATATTTTCGTGGATGAGAATTTCACCACCCAACTCACGGATTTTGGATCGCCCTTGATGACCACCGCCACGATGCCCCCCAACGATCTGCAAAATTTGGGCAGCACATTACTCAGCCTGCTCAGCCGTGATCCCCAAAGTCGAGGACGCATAACCACCGAGGGCATGACGGCAGCGCCACTCTCGGAGACTCTCAAGGCCACCCTACCGCCCCAGTTTCAGGAATGGCTCCAAACGGTGTTAAACCATGACCCGAATTATCATGACTATTCGCTCCACCAGGCAAAAACGGATTTAGAGGGGTTACAGTGGCATATCCGCACTCCCCTAGGTCATCCGGGCGCAGCGACTGGGTTGCTGCAACAACGGCTGTTTGGGCGGGTGCAACGATGGCTGACCCAGGTGCGATCGCGCCCTGCCAACCCTGATTGGATCTTGACCCGGTTAGGAGAGCCCCACTGGACAGAGGCAGATTTTCAGCAACTCTTGAAGGAATTGGGGGAAGCAGGCTATGGTTGGCTTGACCCCGACCAGGTGCGGCATCAGCTCGAACTCATGAAACAACGACGACTCTAAGTGTTCGGGGGGAAATCGGTGCGTTGTTGTGTCATTTCACACTGTGTAGGTTGAAAAGTATGGAACCACCCAAGATTGCCGAGATTTTACAACGCGAGTCCACCATTGTGCAGCAGATGACCCTGCGACAGCTTGCCGCCGGAGAGGTGCTGTTTCGACGGGGGGATCTCGGAACGGCGTTTTATGTGATTCAGTCGGGGCAAGTGCGGATCTCGACGCTTGACCTTGAGGGCCAAGAAATCATTCTCAATACGATGGAAGCGGGGGAAAGTTTTGGGGAGTTGGCCTTAATTGACCAGTTGCCCCGGACGGCGAATGCGATCGCCACTGAACCCACCACCGTGCTGCAATTGGAGCGCGACCACTTTTTGCATGCCATTTATGATTCGCCGCTGTTGATGCAGTGGGTGTTGCAGTTGGTGGGCGATCGCGCTCGCCACATGACGGAATACATCGAACACCTGGGCTACTGGGCCAATCAGATGGTTGAGGGCAGTTACCGCCAAGCCTTGACGACGATTGAAACTGTGACTACGACAACGGGAGATCGGGCCTTTCTCGCTGCGTCGGCTTCGTTGGTGAAGGTGACGGAGGCTGTGCAAGCCAGGGAAGAAGCCCTGCGCCAACAGATGCAGCAGCCGATGGTGACGATTGACCCGGCAAAGCGCGATCGCGACGTGCGCCAAATCACCGACACCCCCTATTTTCAAGAATTG
>CAZCWE010000512.1:0-1551 GCA_964502285.1 uncultured Spirulina sp.
TGTGTATCAGCAGTCGCTTCAAAAAGGGGGGCTAGGGGGGATCACGATGGTTCTGGAACTTGAGATTGATTTATGGATAAGCGGTAGCCCACAGGCGACGGGAGATCACGATCGAGAGAGGGGTGGGTGAAGGATTACATCACTGGGATGCACCCGATCGAGAGGGTGTCGTTACCCATTGGCCGACAGGATTTTTCGATACACCAAATCACAGCGGGCTGTTTCAACTCCCGTGGCTTTTTGATAGCCATTCTTTTCGTATAATCGCACGGCTTCAGGTAAGGATGTCACCGTTTCAATCCAAATTTCTTGGAATCCCTGCTCTTGAATTGCGGTTTCTAAGGCCATGAGTAAAAATCGCCCCAAACCTTGGCCACGCACTGTGGGATGAAGATACATTTTGCGAATTTCAACGGCATTTTTACCCCGTTTAATCGGATGATATGCGCCTGTCCCGACGATCGCGTCTGCCTTTTCAACCACCCAAAATTCACCCCGTTGGTTAATGTAATGGGCCTCCACTTCAATCACATCACGATCTGCACCATCAGGTTCCCAGAGGAGGCCATACTCCTGCAAAACATCCTGAATGAGGTGAGCGGCGGCGGTGCGATCGCGCGTTTGCCAGTCTCGAATGGTAAAGGTTTGATAGGCTTGCAGCATGGATCGAGGGGGAAGCAATGAGGGTCTGAGCTATTCTAGCGCAGGCTGTTTTAGTAGATGTTGAAAGGGTGCGATCGCAGTTGTCACCCTGCACATCATAACTACGACCCATTATCTAAATTCATGGTCTCAAACATGAAGATGATAATCGTTTTAATCATTAAAACTTGAATCTCGAAAATCGCCAAAAACAAAAATGATTATCATCCCAATTTACAGCATCAAATTATTCTAAATAACAGTATTTTATGCTGTATTTAGCGTTAGCATAGGTAAAAAGATGACGGTTTAGCAAAAGAGTTTGAAGTATGGCCCCTCAATCCCCAGCACCCTGTGCCTGTCACGCCGATCTCCCCAGCGATCATGATCACAATCACGGCCACGAACACGGGGCCGCCGCCACCCATGAACTCCTGCAATTGGCGGCGATCCTTGTCTTGGTGGGGGTGGGGATGTGGAGTCAGCACGCCCTCATGCGGTGGTCTTGGGTGAGTGGGGCGGTGTTTGGTGGGGCGTATCTCTGGAGTGCTTGGCCGGTGTTGATGCAGGCGGGGCGGAATATTTGGCGGGGGCGGGTGTTTGATGAGACGTTTTTGATGACGATCGCCACTCTGGGAGCGTTGGTGTTGGGGGAATATCCCGAAGCGGTGGCGGTGATGGTGTTTTACCGCGCTGGGGAATGGGTGCAAGAGCAGGCCGTGGGCAAGTCGCGGCGATCGATTGCGGCGGTGTTGGCGGTGCGACCCGACCGGGCGACGGTGTGGCGCGATGAGGCGTGGCAGGTCGTGCATCCGGAGCAGGTGCAGGTGGGCGATCGCCTCAAAGTCAATCCCGGCGAGAAAATCCCCCTCGATGGGGTGGTGTTGACGGGAACCTCGGCAATCAACA
>CAZCWE010000512.1:1561-2793 GCA_964502285.1 uncultured Spirulina sp.
TACGTCAGCGTTAACCGGGGAATCCATGCCCCGCCCTGTCGAACCGGGCGATCCGGCTCTCGCGGGGACTTTAAACCAAACGGGCCAACTGACCCTGCGCGTCACAAAACCGTTCGGGGAATCCTCCGTGAGCAAAATCCTCGATCTCGTCGAAAATGCTAGCCGCAGCAAGGCGAAAACCGCGAAATTCATCACCCAATTCGCCCAAATTTATACCCCGATCGTGGTGGCTGCTGCGATCGCCCTCGCCCTGCTGCCGCCCTTAATCATTCCCGGTGCGACGGTGCAAACCTGGGGCTATCGGGCCTTGATTTTGCTGGTGGTGTCCTGTCCCTGTGGCTTGGTGATTAGTATTCCCTTGGGCTATTTCGGTGGCATTGGGGGGGCGGCGAAACGGGGCATTTTGGTCAAAGGGGCGACGTTCCTCGATACCTTGGCCCAGGTGAAAACGGTGATCTTTGATAAGACGGGAACCCTGACCCAAGGCGAGTTTCAAGTCACGAACATTCACAGCACCAACGGCCGCAGCGATGCCGATCTCTTAGCGATCGCTGCCCACGCCGAAGCCCATTCCAGCCACCCGATCGCCGCCTCGATTCGCGCCGCCCATGGTCAACCCTTGGACTTAGAGCGGGTGACGGATTACCGCGAGGAGGCGGGCTACGGCGTGAAAACTCAGGTGGCAACGCAAACAGTATGGGCAGGCAGCGATCGCCTCTTCAGCGATTTCACCCTGCCCCCCACCGCTGGCACGGTGGTTCATCTCGCCATTGACCACCATTACGCGGGCCACATCACCCTCGCCGATACCCCCAAACCCGACGCTGCCCTCGCCCTCCAACGGTTGGCCCAGCTCGGCATTACTCACACCGTCATGCTCACGGGCGACCAACCCAGCACGGCGGCGGCGATCGCGTCTCAACTGGGCCTCAGCGACTATCGGGCGGGATTACTCCCGGAAGATAAAGTGACGGCGGTGGCGGAGATCCAACGGGAACGACCGGGCGCGATCGCCTTTGTCGGGGATGGAATTAACGATGCACCGGCCTTGGCGCGGGCTGATGTGGGGTTAGCCATGGGGGCCTTGGGGTCGGATGCGGCCATTGAAACGGCGGATGTGGTGCTGATGCAGGATACCCCGTTACAAGTGGTGGAAGCGATCGCGATCGCCCACCGCACCCGGCGCATCGTTTGGCAAAATATTGCGATCGCCCTCGGCATCAAAGGGCTCA
>CAZCWE010000513.1:0-2786 GCA_964502285.1 uncultured Spirulina sp.
ACCGTTGAATTTATGGCGTTACCCTCCCCCGAAACTCTCCAACTCTTTCTGGATGTGGCCACCGAAGCAGCCCAAGCTGCGGGGGCTGTCCTCAAAACCCATTGGGGGAAACTACAATCCATCGAAGAAAAAGGCCGACCCGGCGATCTGGTCACCGAAGCTGATAAAAACGCCGAAGCGGTCATCCTCGCCACCTTCCGACGACATCTCCCGGATCATCCCATCCTCGCCGAAGAATCGGGCGCGATCGCCGGCAGTGATACCCAATATCGCTGGGCCATTGACCCCCTCGATGGCACGACGAACTACGCCCACGGCTACCCGGTGTCCGGCGTTTCCATTGGACTGCTGATTAATGATGTGCCCAGTGTGGGGGTGGTGTACGATCCGGCGCGCGATCGCCTCTACCGCGCCGCCACCGGCTTAGGGGCCACCTGCAACCGCAAACCGATCCAGGTCTCCACCACCGCCCAACTCCAAAACAGCCTCCTCGTCACCGGCTTCGCCTACGATCGCCACATCACCAGCGACAACAACTACGCCGAATTTTGTTACCTCACCCACCTCACCCAAGGCGTGCGCCGAGGCGGTTCTGCCTCCCTCGACTTGGCCCATGTGGCCTGCGGTGAACTCGATGGCTATTGGGAGCGGGGCCTCAAACCCTGGGACATTGCCGCCGGCATCGTCTTGGTGCGCGAAGCCGGCGGCATCGTCACCGCCTACGACCAAAGCCCCCTCGACCTAGCCTCCGGTCGTCTCCTCGCCACCAACCCCGCCATCCATGCGGCCCTCAGCGCGGCCCTCAAGGCCACGCCCCCCCTGAGTACCTGGAGTGACGTGACCCAAATGGCCGCCCTCATGCCCCTGTCTTAGGCCATTCTTGCGATCATCCCTAAAAATCTAGGGGATACTAAAAATATATAGATATTCAATCCTGCCTTGGGTGAACCCTGATGTCGCTAAACATTAAACACGGACTCTTTAAATATGACTTAATGGATCACCATGCCATTCTTGGTGTTCCCGTCACCGCCGATGCCAATAGTATTCGTAAACGCTATCTCAAACTGGCACGACTGCTGCACCCGGATACGGTCAAAGTCAACAACGAGCAAGAACGGGCCCAGGCCAGCGAGTTGCTCTCGAAACTGATCAACCCCGCCTACGAAACCCTGAAAGGCAAAACCCGCGACGAGCATCAACTCGTTTTAGAACAGACGGGGAAACGCCTCGCCAACGAAGGCGGCACGCCCGCCGTGACCAATGAAATCGCGAAGGGGCTGTTAAAAGCGGGGAACAACGTAGACTTAGCCTATGCCCAAGCCCTCAAGGCCCTGACGGAAAATCAATATCGCTCGATCGCTGAATGTGAGCAGTCCATTGGTGACTTGAGTGAATTGAACCTGGTGTATTTGATGATGAAGGCGGGCCAGGGCTTGCGCCAAGCGGCTCCTGCCCCGAAAGCCCCCCCGCAAGCTGCCGCAAAGGCGAACCCGGCGGCGGCTGCCGCTGCTGCTGCAACTGCGGCTGAACAGTCTCCGGTGAGCGCCTATGTGCGCCGTGCGCAGGAGTATATTCAAAAAAATAACTTTGCGAAGGCGGTGCTGGAATTGCGGGATGGCTTGAAGCTCGAACCCAAAAATAGCACCTGTCATAGTTTGCTGGGGATGGCGTACCTGAAGCAAAACCAAGTCAGTATGGCGAAGGTGCATGTGATGAAGGCGCTCCAGTCGAATCCTGAAGAAAAGATTGCCCTCCAATGTAAAGCGGTGATCGAGAAACGATTAGGGCAACCCTTGAGCAGCCACAGTGCTGGCTCGAATTCGTCGGGGAATACGGCGGGCAAGGCTCGTGATGGTCGTTCGGCCTCGAATTCCGGCAAGTCTGATCAGAAATCTGGCAGCGGGGGCATGTTTGGGGGGCTGTTTGGTGGTAAGAAAAAGTAGAGGGGCGATCGCAGCATCGGGCCCGATGTTGTGTCCTGCCGTCTCGATCTCTTTTTCTGCATCGCTGTAACCCAACGCCATAACTCAAATTTGATGATGATTCACCAACCCCCGGCCGGAACTCGTGACATTCTGCCGCTCGAGGTTTCTCAAAAACGCTGGATTGTTGACCGCTTGCAGGAAGTCTTTCAACGCTGGGGGTATCAACGGATTATCACCTCAACCCTCGAATGGCTCGACACCCTGACGGCGGGCGGCGCGATTCGTCCGGATACGGTCATTGAAGTGGGTGAAACCGCTGAAGGGCGGTTAGGGTTGCGGCCGGAGTTGACGGCCTCGATTGCGCGGGCGGCGGTGGCGCGGATGGCCAACGATACGCCGCCGCTGCGCCTCTACTACAATGCCAACGTGTTTCGCCGCGCCCCGAAAAGCCACCACGGCCGCCAGGTGGAGTTTTATCAAATGGGGGTGGAGCTGCTCTATACCGGGGGGAGTTTGGCGGATACGGAAATCGTGCTGTTGATGGTGGACTGCATGGTGGCGTTGGGTCTGAAGGATTGGTCGCTGTTGATGGGAGAAGCCCAGTTGACGCGATCGCTCCTTGCCCCCTTTCCCCCGGAACACCAAGCCGCCGTGCGCAATGCGATCGCCCACCTCGACCGCATTCGCCTCGAATCCCTCCCCCTCAGCCCCGAACTCCAACACCGGGCCCTGATGATGTTCGATCTACGCGGCCGCCCCGAAGATGTGCTGCAACGGGTGAGCCAATTAGATCTCGATGCCACGGGTCAAGCCTGCGTCGCGGGACTAAAAACCTTGATTGAGCGGCTGCGGCACAGT
>CAZCWE010000514.1:0-491 GCA_964502285.1 uncultured Spirulina sp.
GATTTTGGCAAATTGTTGTTTGATGTGGTGAAGGCTAAACCGGGGCGCGATTTTTTCCCGCCCTGTCAGCAGGTGGTGATTGAAGAAGAGGAGCTTGACCTCAACACCCTGCCCCTGATCCGTCCCTACAGCGGCGATGCGGGCAAAATCATCACCCTGGGGCTAGTGATTACCAAAGATGTGGAAACGGGCACGCCCAATGTGGGGGTCTATCGATTGCAATTGCAGTCAGACAAGACGATGACGGTGCATTGGCTCTCGGTGCGGGGCGGAGCGCGACATCTGCGCAAAGCGGCTGAGGCAGGGAAAAAATTAGAAGTGGCGATCGCCCTCGGTGTCGATCCCTTAATCATCATGGCCGCCGCCACCCCGATCCCCGTGGATCTCTCTGAATGGCTCTTTGCAGGTCTCTATGGCAAAAGCGGGGTGAAGCTGGCCAAATGTAAAACCGTGGATCTCGAAGTCCCGGCGGATTCTGAATTTGTCCTCGA
>CAZCWE010000514.1:501-2778 GCA_964502285.1 uncultured Spirulina sp.
GAAGGCACAATTACCCCCGGTGAAATGCTCCCCGATGGCCCCTTTGGCGACCACATGGGCTACTACGGCGGCGTGGAAGATTCACCCCTGATCCGCTTCCACTGCATGACCCACCGCAAAGACCCGGTCTATCTCACCACCTTCAGCGGTCGCCCCCCGAAGGAAGAGGCGATGATGGCGATCGCCCTCAACCGCATCTATACCCCCATCCTCCGCCAACAGGTCTCCGAAATCACCGACTTCCTCCTCCCCATGGAAGCCCTCAGCTACAAAATGGCGATCATCTCCATCGACAAAGCCTATCCCGGTCAAGCCCGCCGCGCCGCCCTCGCCTTCTGGTCAGCCCTGCCCCAATTCACCTACACCAAATTCGTCGTCGTCGTCGATCAAGACATCAACATCCGTGATCCCCGCCAAGTGGTGTGGGCGATTAGTTCCAAAGTTGACCCCGTGCGCGATGTTTTCATCCTCCCCGACACCCCCTTCGATACCCTCGATTTCGCTAGCGAAAAAATCGGCCTCGGTGGCCGGATGGGCATCGATGCCACGACGAAAATCCCTCCGGAAACCGACCATGCCTGGGGCGAAGTCCTCGAATCCGACCCCGCCATGGCCGCCCATGTGGATCACCGCTGGGCCGAATACGGCCTCGCTGATATCAACCTCACCGAAGTAGACCCCAACCTCTTCGGCTACGAGGTGCGTTAACCCGTCGGTTAATTCTCGATAGACTTGAGACGTAGCTGTCCCCTGAGCGGAGTCGAAGGGGATATTCTGACTGGGTTTTGGCTTCGACTTCGCTCAGCCAGCGTAGTTTCTGGGATGCTTACCTTGAGACAGACTTTAATCCACAACAGTGGAGGGGGAGGAATGGCTCTCGAATTACATAATGTGACGTGGACAGGTGTGCGCCTTGTGCAGGTAGAAACCCAACCTCATCATCTCGCTGGGGTTGTGTCTGTGATTTTGGAAGACCTGAGTGAATCAGATTTAGGTTGGGAGGATATTTACTCGGCTTCTTATGATTTTTCAGAGGATGGAACGACCACATTTTATGAATCGGAACAGGTTCAGGCGGGTCAGCCTGGAATCTGGACTTATGTGGTCTATGACTGCGAGATCGGGGCTGAAGAGATTGTTGAAAACCTAGAAATTGATACCCTAGATCCAGCATTAAAAGCTAGGAGTCTTGTGTTTGCCAGTATTAACCCGCAGGAGGATCAAAACTCGGAACATTCAGAACTGTATGTTCAACCTAATACTAACAAAAGCCTAGAGAATGCAAGAGTCCAAGAATCTGCACAAGAGTCAATGGAATCAACATTTCCTGCCCACACTGTTGACAAAGCGGCTCAATATGTTCTCCAGAAAAATGCTGAACTGTATCGCCGATTGGCATGATTCGTTATCTCACATGTGATGATGTTTTGATGATCCATAATCACATCTTGCAGCAGTCAGGAGGACTGAACGGATTTCGGGATTTTGGGGCCTTAGAATCAGCGATCGCTCAACCTCAGATGACATTTTATGGCAACGAACTTTACCCCACGGTGATCGACAAAGCGGCTATTCTCGGATTTTCCATCATTATGAATTATCCCTTTGTAGACGGGAATAAAAGAACAGGGCATGCTGCAATGGAAACCTTTTTAGTCATACATGGTTTGGAAATTACAGCATCAGTGGATGAACAGGAATCAATACTATTAGCATTAGCATCCTCATCCCTAACTCGTGATTTTTTTACACAGTGGCTCAACACCCATATTCAACCCCTTTGAATCGGTTTTAAATGGGACGCTAGCGGGCGGCAATTTCGAGAAGGAGACGTTGGATCATGATTGCGTCTTGGGCGTTGGGGGTGAGGCGGAGATACTGTTGGAGGTCGTGTTGGGCTTCGGGCCAGTGGTGGAGTTCGTAATGGAGGAGGCCGCGGGTGCGGAGTTCAAAGGGGTGATCGGGGAAGAGGAGGAGGATGCGATCGCAACAGGCAATTCCTTTTTGGAACTCCGATTGATTGAGATAGATTTGCTTGAGGTTGTTGAGCATGCGCGCCAAAAAGGGTTTGGCGGTGACGGGTTCTAAAAAGTGGGTTTGGAGGGTGATGGGGCGTTGGTAAATTTGGCTGAGGAGGGCTTCACAGTCTTGCTCAAAGAGAATTTCTCCCTGATTAAACGCATCCACAAAAATCCCCGCTGCTTCAAATTCGGGGCGGATTAAAAAATGTCCCGGCATCCCGATTCCCACCATCGGAAAATCGATGCGGCGGGCGAT
>CAZCWE010000515.1:0-2775 GCA_964502285.1 uncultured Spirulina sp.
CAACAACAAGAAGCCCAAGGCGGTCACACGATCGCCCGTCATGTGGGCCGCACAGACCAACAACTGGTTGATCGCCTCACCAATAGCCCCATCAGTGCCGCCAGTACCTATCCCGATCTAGGGACGGCCACCACCCATATTCAAACTGCCCTCACAACCCATGCAACCGCTTTGAATAATTGGGTGACAGGGGCCGCTGTCGGTGAAAAGCGAGTGGTGAGCTATGCAGCGGGGGCTACGGTTGGCCGAGTTGCCAGCCGTCCGGCTGCCCTGAGTAACATTGCCAGCAGTAGCACCCTGCTGGCAGTGATGACGAAAACCACCCGTGGAACCTGTCTCCTGCTCACGTCCTACCCGACTCGTTAACCATGACTGCTTTACCCGGCTACGAATCCCTTTGCAGTTTCCTCTGTGCTGAGTTTGCGGAGGCAGATTGGGAGGGGCTGACGGATGAGGCAGTGTTGTTGAATTGCCTGGCTCCCCACCTTCAGCCCTGGCATCGCACCGTGATTGCGGAGGGGCGGGCCGCCTTGGCCGCGGAGCCATTCTCGTGGGAGGCGATCGCCCACTATGCCAATCGGCATTTCGAGACGGAAGCGGCGGCCAAAACGTGGTTAACCCGCATTTTGGATCAGCTAGAGCAGCACTTATCGCCGTAGTTAGAACAGTGGGGACATTCAGAAACTCTGAAACAAGGGGATATGTGCCCCTTGCCTGTCCTCACAATATCGACCCATACCAACGACAGTCCCAGATACAGCCTTGACTATGATCAGAATCTGGACTTTATTCGTTGAGTTTATCCTCACAAACCAAGCAGAACCCATAGTCTAGATATGAGCACTCAAGAAGCGGTAGAAGAATTATTTGACAGAGTAGCACATCGATACTTTGCACTTTCTCTTCCTCATGAACCCACATCAGACCAAAAATCGAGATATCAAAAAGAATTAGATAAATTTGCCAGAGAATTTATTCGGATTCAACGAAATTTATCTGATCAATCTGAACAAAAGTTTTTTGCTCTCTACTTCACTGGAACCATTCGATTTAATCAAGAAAAGTATCAAGCTGCATATCGGTGGTTAACAAAAGCTAAGCAGCTTTATCCTGAGCAGGCATATACCTTTATGGATATGTATGCAGGATGTCTACATATCCTGTTAAGCCGTAAAAAACGATACTCAGATGCATTCCAGACAGCCTATCGTTATTTTCGTGAAGGGATTTTAGCCGCAAAATCCAATGCAGATCAAGAAACATATCAGCGCCTTAAAGAAAGGTATGAATATTTCTTTGATCAAGAGTGTCCTTTTTAGGGTTTAGGCTTACTTTAGAATTTAGATTGAGGGGTTTGTTACCCAATCGGTTAATAGATTGAATCAAAAAAGGAACTGAATTGCTTCAGCTCCTTTTTTGGATCGATTTCAGTGCGATCGCGTCGATCGCCTCAAACGCGATTCATCCTAGAAGCGGCTCACACCGGGCTTATACACGATGAAGCTCACCGTTTGACATTGCTTGATGTTGTCGAAACCCACCACACGAATGTAAGAGTCAGCATACTCTTGACGGCATTCGCGCACTTCGTTCAGCACATCTTGGGGGCTGTGAGCACCAAACAACGGCAGCTTCCACATCGTCCAGTGGTGATCGCTGGGCTTGGGATCTTTTTCAAACTCAACCGCAGGGATATAGCCTTGATCCAACATGTATTGGATTTGCAGCGCGATCTGCTGATCGGTCAGAGGGGGGAGATAAGACAGAGTTTCGTAACGCTTCTCTTTGGGTAACGTCTTCATTGCCATGGGTTAAGACCTCATTAAAGTAAAGATGGGTGCAAAAAATCCCTAATCAGAGGGAGATTCGGTTGAAGCGGAAGGGTCAGGGTCAGACCGCGTTAAGCGTTCTAAGACTTGGCGGCGATGTTCCATGTTCGAGAGTTGAATCGCATCACGAACCATCCCCGGTAAAAAATCAACAATCTGCTCCGTTAAGTCAGCCCGCACCGTCAAAATCCGTAACACTAACTCTTTATGCTCCAGCATTAACCCCTGTAGATAGGCTTCCCCATCTTGGAGTTTGCCAGCGGAATAATGAGTCAGCCAAATGGCTTGGGGGGGGTTAGTCTCGGTCAGTTGATTGATGATTTCACGAACCGCCTGGTAGGTGAGATAGCTTTGCAGCATGTTCACCGTGTCTTGGGCAACATCTTTAGGATTCATGGGCAAAACTGGTTCCGACCCGACCAATCATAGGTGGAAATACTCAGGATAAACGGACATTAAAGTTACCGTTTATCCTGTTTGCCATCCTAGATGGTATCCATTGCTTCAAACTCGAACTTGATTTCTTTCCACAGTTCGCAAGCCGCAGCCAGTTCAGGACTCCAACGGCAGGCTTCGCGGATCACGTCGTTGCCTTCACGAGCCAGGTTACGACCTTCGTTACGAGCTTGAACACAGGCTTCTAAGGCAACACGGTTAGCGGTTGCACCCGGTGCATTCCCCCAAGGGTGACCGAGGGTACCACCCCCGAACTGTAAGCAAGAGTCGTCGCCGAAGATTTCCACCAAGGCGGGCATGTGCCAAACGTGAATCCCGCCAGATGCCACGGGCATGGTGCTGGGGAGGGATGCGTAGTCTTGGGTGAAGAAAATACCGCGTGAACGATCTTCTTCCACATAGTCTTCACGCATCAGGTCAACAAACCCCATGGTGATGCCGCGCTCGCCTTCGAGTTTACCGACGACGGTACCGGAGTGGAGGTGATCCC
>CAZCWE010000516.1:0-1668 GCA_964502285.1 uncultured Spirulina sp.
CCTTCAAAAAGGGGGGCTAGGGGGGATCACGATAGTTCTGGAATTTGAGATTGATCCCCCTGAATCCCCCTTTTTAAGGGGGACTTTTTCCGGTTCCCCCCTTCAAAAAGGGGGGCTAGGGGGGATCACGATAGTTCTGGAATTTGAGATTGATTTATGAATAATGCGGTAGCTCCCCATTCAGGGTCGAGAACCGATTTCCGGAGAGCCCCCCTAGGGTGACTCGCACACACCGCAGGGGCTGCGATCGCCCCTGTGCTGAATTTCCGCGAACTTTCTGGCCGGATTGGGTGAAGATTGCAATCCCTGGCACATTCTTTGCGTCGCCCGACACCGTAGCATAGGGGATGAATACACGCCAAACTTAACGAAATCACCCCACAGCATGGCGGCATGCTTGGGTCACTGGTGACCATGTCTTCTCATCCATCGCCTTATATTTACACTGTTGGTGGCCCACTCCGGCTCAATGCCCCCAGTTATGTCGTCCGCCCTGTAGATCATGAGTTAGAAACGGCTCTGAGGGGAGAGGGCTGCTGTGGGGTGTTTGCCCCCTGTCAGACGGGAAAAACCAGCCTACGGCTCCGGGTGATGGATCGCCTCCAGCGGCAGGGCTACACCTGTGTGGCGTTGGATTTGATGAAAATGGGGTGTCAGGATAGTACGCCCCAACAGTGGTATGCGGGGATCATGCAGCAGTTGGTGCGGCGCTTGGGGGTGAAGATGGCCCTGGGGAAATGGTTGCGCGATCGCGAATTTCTCTCCCCCGTGCAGCAATTTAGCGAACTCCTCGAAACCCTGGTAATGGAGACCAAACAGGCTCCCATTGTGCTGTTCATTGATGATGTGGAGCGGTTGGGGGCGCTTCAGTTTAGCCATGATGATTTCTTTGCGGTGCTGCGGGGCTGTTTGGAGTCGGGCACGATTCGGATGGCGCTGTTTGGGGATACCCTCGCCCCGGACTTGTTCAATCCGTCCGGTCGCAAGCTGCTCGCCCACCTCGGCTCCGGCATCCCCCTCGGCGGCTTTTCCCTCGCGGCCACAGCCCCCCTCTGGCAAGGGCTCCGGGCTCATGTGTCTGATCCAGAGGCGATGATGGCGTTGATTTTGGACTGGACAGGGGGACAGCCCTTTTTGACCCAAAAACTCTGTGCGTTGATTGTGCAGGCTCCTTACGGGCCGCCGGATGCTGACCCAGAGGCATGGCTGCAACATCTGATCATGACTCAACTGCTCGGCGCATGGGAAAGCCAAGATGAACCCCCGCATCTCCGGTTAATCTGCGATCGCCTCTTGGCCCCTGGCCCCTCCCTGTTGCCGCGTTTGCAGGGGTATCAGGCATTGGTGGCGGGTCAAACGGACAAGGTGGAGAGACGTGCGGTGCAACAGGAGTTGCAGGCGATCGGTTTGATTACGGTGGAGCAGGGTCGGGCGCGGGTGGCGAATCGGATCTATGGGGCGGCGTTTTCGGCGGTATGGGTGCAAGATGCGATCGCCACCCTCAAGCCCGATTTTATGAGCCTTGTGATCGAGCAAGAGCATCAGTTACTCACCTTCCTCAAAGCCCAGACCGGGCAAGAATTTGAAGATCTTTTGGGGTCTATTTTGGGAACCTTGATCCTCAACCTGGGGGAAATCCTCGCCGCCGATCATGTCAATTTATTTTTT
>CAZCWE010000516.1:1715-2758 GCA_964502285.1 uncultured Spirulina sp.
GGCGGTGCATGTGTCGAGAACCACGGCCAACGATTGGGGGGTGATCGTGGCCAACGTCCAAGCCCAGGATGCCCCGTTTCGTAATGAATTAACGTTGCCGTTGCGGGATGAAACGGGGGACATTGTCGCCTTTATTCAATTGGTGAATAAGCTCAAAGTTCCGTCTCACCCCGAATTGCCCCTCGTGGAACGGATTGACCTCAATGGGTTTACCGAGCGCGATCGCGATCGCCTCAGCACCTACGCCCCCGCCCTCCACCAGATGCTCAACCGCTGCCAAGACTGCTACGCCTTCACCCAACGTCTCCATATCTCCGAAGCGATCGCCGAAGCCACCCGCACCGTCGCCCACAGCAGCCTCAACACCCAAGACATCATCCGCCGAGTCATGGCCGCCGCCAAACGCCTGATGAACGCCGATCGCAGCACCCTCTGGCTCCTCGATGACCGCAACGATCAACTCTGGACACAGATCCCCTTTAGTGATGATTCTGCCCATACGATCCGCATTCCCGTCGGCCAAGGCTTTGCCGGCCGAGTCGCCGCCACCGGGCAGCCCCTCAACATCCCCTACGACCTCTACGACCATCCCGACTCTTTGATCGCCCAACAAACCGACCAACAGACCGGCTATCGCACCTGTAGTCTCCTCTGCCTGCCGGTGTGGAGTCCTGACGGGGAACTCCTCGGCGTGACCCAATTGGTCAATAAACGCCGCCCCGGAGCCCAGGAACCCTACGATGCGAGCGGCTGGCCCGCTGCCCCCCACGCCTTCCAAGCCAGTTTCGATCGCAACAGTCAACAATACCTCAAGATTTTTAATACCCAAGTGGGCATCGCCCTCCACAATGCCCGCCAACTCGAACAGGTGCAACGCCAAACCCAGCCCCATTCCGACAATGTGGTGCGCCAAACCCTCGATCTCCTCAATCAAGTCATGGATGGCAATGGCTTTGACGATATTCTCGACACCACGCTGCGATCAATCACACTCCGGACGGGGCGGGCGTTAAATGCCGATCGCACCACCATTTTTTTACTCG
>CAZCWE010000517.1:0-2747 GCA_964502285.1 uncultured Spirulina sp.
GCCCCGGAAAATTGCGCCGTCTTGATAGGCGATGGTTTCGGTGGCGAAAAAGGTGTCAATGCCGAAAATGCCCTTGATGGTTTGGAGGTCTTCGACGGGAATCGGGGAGGTGTCCGGTTCGAGATTCAGAGCGGTGGAGGGGGTGCTGCCATCCGCATTTTCGCCGGCTTCGGTGGCGAGGCGTTGGGCGGCGCGTTGGCGAATGATTTCGTCTTGACCTTCGGCCCGGAGCCGATTACCGAGGTAAATATACACCCCCGATGACCCCACCAAGAGCAGGATGATCAACACAAAGTTAATGTAGACCCCCAGGGCAACGAGGCCAAAAAAGACGAGCCACGGGGCGATCAGGACAACGGACTGCAACCAGGCGAGCACGCCCAGTTTGCCGTAGGGCTTGGCGCGGTTATACCCCCAGACTAAAAATCCGGAGGCAACGGCAATGATGGCAAGGGTGGCGATCGCTTCTGAATGACTAAACATAAATTTAGAGGGCGGGTGCGGCAGGCTTCTCTAGACTAGCGTTGAATGGGAAAGGGCTACAAATTAGGCGGCGGCGAGGGCGTTGCGGAGGTGGTTGTCGTGGGCATGTAGGAGGTGACGGCCGCGCTCGGCATCCACGTTCCCCCAGTGCATCAGGAGAGCAAGTTTCACCCATTGGCCACTGGCTTCGAGGAGGGTTTCGCAGGCGGGGCGATCCAACTCGGTGAGGTCTTGGAGGATGCGCAGGGCGCGATCGCGCAGTTTCGTATTCGTTACCGCCACGTCGATCATCCGGTTCCCGTAGACTTTGCCCAACTTCACCATCACCGACGTGGAGAGGATATTGAGGGCGAGTTTGGTCACGGTTCCGGCTTTGAGGCGCGTTGACCCGGCGAGAATTTCCGGGCCCACAAGGAGGCGCAAATTCACATCCGCCTCACAGGGCACTTGCTCGGCCGGGACACAGGCGAGAAAAATCGTTTTGGCGCCCTGCGATCGCGCCGCCCCCAAGGCCCCATGCACATAGGGCGTTGTGCCCCCAGCGGTGATCCCGACAACCACATCCTGGGCGGTGATGCCGTGGTCTGCGATCGCGGCGGCCCCATCTTCGGGACGATCTTCTAAGGCTTCGGAGCTTTTAAACATCGCCCCCGATCCCCCAGCTAAAATCCCCTGCACCAACTCCGGCGGCGTGCAAAATGTGGGGGGACATTCCGCCGCATCCAAGACCCCCAAGCGGCCACTCGTCCCCGCGCCCACATAAAACAAACGACCGCCAGCAGCAAGGGCGGCGGCGGTGAGATCAATGGCGGCGGCAAGGTCGAGGCGAGCAGCGGCGATCGCATCTAGGGTGCGGGCATCTTCTTCGTTAAACAGATCCACCAATTCCACCGCACTGAGTTGGTCGAGGGTTTGACTCTTGGGGTTGTTCTGCTCCGTGAGGAGATGCCCGCGTGAGGTTGAATTCTCCATGGTGGGGTTATAGCAGTCCTTCTAAAAAACGGCGTTGGGCTTCGAGTTCAGCATCGGTCATTTCCCCCGCCCGTTCTCGTTCCGGCACCTCCTCAGGGGGCGGTGTCGGTTTTTTGGCCTCGTCAAGCACAGTTTTAGGATGCTCCACATTCGCTTCCGGGGGAATTTCTAAACGCCCCGACTCGACGACTTCAAGGTCATAGCCCGCTTCTTGACAAAACTCTTCAATTTCTTCGGCGGGAAATTCTTCAACGGTGGGGGTGGGAAAATCTTGGGCTTCTAACAATAGGGCATACCGGGCCGCATCTTCTTCATCTTCAAACATCAAGATTTTATTTTGCCCCCCCATTTGGATCGTGTGGATGCCCTCATTCTCTGTACCCGCATTGATGAGGAGGACAAAAACTCGTCTAGGTGCAAGCATAGCGACTAACGTTAACTCTTGACTCTATCCTTTCTAGAATATCGGATCTGTGCGATCGCTCACTCACAATAGCGGCCATATCGCGCCTGCTGTGGCGGGTCGAGTTGGTCTTGCTGATTCAACCAGACCCACATTTGATCCCCTAAACAAAAATGCCACCACTCATTCGGATGCTGACGAAACCCCGCCCGCTCCATCACATCCCGCAGCAGGGTACGGGATCGGTGGTAGCTGCGTTCAGGGGAAGTCGTGGCGGTGGCGTAGTAATCGGGGTGGGAGCGGGGAGAAATTTCGTCAATTTTACCGCCCATGCTGACCTCGCAATACCGATCAGTCACGAGGCTGAGATCGACAGCGGCTCCGGTGCTGTGGGGCGGTGGGGTGGCGGGGTCGAGGCTGGGGGCGGCCCAAAATTGATGGACTTCCTCCCAGAGGGCGGCTTGTTGGTCGGGGCTGAGGTGGTCGGGATCGAGCGATCGCGCCTGAATTAATTCCTGATAGGCATAGTCCACCATGAACTGCTGCACCGCCACCGGGCGATAGGCATCAAAAATTTGCAATCGCCAACCGTAGTGAGGCAATGGGAAGTCAGTTTGCTGTAAGTAAATTTGCGCCTGCTGCAATGCCTCTAACACACCGGAGCGCAAAAAGTAAGGGGACTTCCCCCCATAATCTGCCCCCAATTTCACGTAGGGATGGGGGGATACGACGTCAAAGTGACCGTGGGGAATCGGCACGAGGGGTTCGCCACAGTCAGCGATCGCAATCTGTTGATAGGGTTTCATAGGCTGGAATCCTGATGATTAGATCTCTCTTCTGCTTGCGGCACAGGATCATAGCCCCCCGGATGCAAGGGGTGACAGCGTAA
>CAZCWE010000518.1:0-1275 GCA_964502285.1 uncultured Spirulina sp.
ATAAATGAAAATAAATTACGACCAAATCACATAGGAAATGTCGTAACAATTACGAATCTGCATTTCAAATGGAGTCATTGAATGCTTGAAAACTGTAATTCTAAAAAAGTTGAAAACAAAAGCTATGTGTGCTCGATCTGCGTTGGATATGAATTTTTTCGCAATAATTTAAAAATATTGCTCGCTATTTTGGATTCCTGAGATTTATTAGACTGATCCTGCGACGTTTTCAATTCATCTAGGGTTAACCGATCCATCCCCGCCGCCAAATAGCGATCCACCAACGCCACAAACTCATCCCGCCGCCCTCGGTGTAACCGGGAGATCATCGCGATATTTTGGATCTGCTCCTCCGAAAACTCCCGGTGAGCGCGATCGATCGTCGTGAAAATATTCCGCGCATCGATAAACAGAATGCGATCGTCCGTCTTGCCCTTGTCAAAAAACCATAACGTCGCCGGCAGCGTCACCGTATAAAACAGATTCGACGGCAACGTCACCATCGCATAAATCAAGTTTTGCTCAATCAACGTCTGGCGAATCTCCGCCTCCGAATGCCGCGCATCCGACGCCGAATTCGCCATCACCAACCCCGCCCGACCCCCCGGATAATCCCCGTCCGGCTCCCTTAACGACGTGGCAAACAGATTAATCCAGAGATAATTCGCATTTGGAACCGTTTCCTTGCCCTTGTCCGTCTTCTTCACCTTCGTCTTCTTCTGCGGAATCCCGTAGGTATTGAAGCGGCGATCGGCCTTCACCGAACCTAACGACACATCATCCACATTAAACGGTGGATTCGCCAACACATAATCAAACCGACCCAAGGAATCAAACTCATCCCGGTAATAGGTATTCGTCGGGACAATCTCCCCCCGTAACCCATTCACCGCCAAGTTCATTCGCGCCAACTTCACCGTCTCGCCCTGCTTCTCCTGACCATAAATGTAGAGCAAATCACTAGCCGTCTCATCCGGATTGCGCCGCGCAATAAAATCCGCCGACTGTACGAACATCCCCCCCGAACCACAGGCCGGATCAAACACCGTCCCGCCGTGGGGTTCGACAATCTCCACCATCAACCGCACCACCGATCGCGGCGTGAAAAACTCACCCCCGCCCTGACCTTCCGCCAGCGCAAACTTACCCAAAAAATACTCGTAAATCTGCCCGAACACATCCCCCGTCGCATCGTCCGGGATATTCTCAAACTTCCGCAACAACTCAAACGGCAGATCCCGCGTTTCCGCTGTCCGCGTCAGCCGATGATACTCC
>CAZCWE010000518.1:1285-2730 GCA_964502285.1 uncultured Spirulina sp.
AAGCAAAGCAATAATCACGAGCACCGCCGCCGGCACGTAGACCTCCGGGTCCCGATTGCCCACCCTTTCTCTCAGCCGGTGATATTCCTCTTTGGGTAAACTTCCCGCCAATTCCGGCTTGTACTCCTCGATCGCCTCCATCGCCCGCTCGATCGCCCTGGCAATATTTTCACTTTCCGGCAAATCCCGCAAATATTGATAACGGGCAAAATCCGGCAGGTAGAATCCACATTTTGCGATCGCAATTTCTGCGATCGGCTTTTCGCGTCGCGTCCCCTTCAGCTTCTCAAATTCCGCCTGGATCGCCGCCTCATGCCGCCGATAGTTAATATCCGCAAACTTGAGGAAAATCAGACCTAAAACCGGCGTACCGTATTCCGACGCTTTCAGGTCAGAATTGGCGCGGAGGCTATCCGCCGCAGACCAAAGATCCTGTTCGAGTTGCTTAAGCTGTTCTGTGTTCAAGGCTGGTGCTGTCCAGGGTGCTAGGGATACGTTCTATCTTCTAACCTATCAAGTTCAGCACCCACCGCGATCGCGAATTTCACACCCTAACCAATCCCCAGGCGACCGGCTAAGGAGGGGCTGAGGGGGATCAGGGTGGCCAACATTAAGAAGAGGGCGAGGAGACCGAGGGCGGCGCGGGCATCGTTGGGTTCGGTGAGTTCGTTGAGGCTGGGGCGTTCGAGGTCGCGCTGGACGAAGAGGATGACGATGCCCCAATAGAGGGGGATCGGGTTGGCGGCGTTGAAGATGGCGACGATGCCGAGGACGACGAGGGTTGCGATCGTGGTGCGGCGGGCGGTTTTGCGGCCATAGATCGCTTGGACGATGCGGCCGCCGTCGAGTTGACCGGCGGGCATCAGGTTGAGGGCGGTGATCACGAGGCCGAGCCAACCGATGACGGTGAGGGGGTGGATATCAACGATCGCATTCTCCAATTGACTGCCTAAAATCGTTTTCGCCAACGTGCCAACGAGGATCGACCCTTGGAAAAATTGGGTGGGCAGTTTAAACAGGCTGCCGGGATGGGAGAGGACGAGGCCGGTCATCAGCATCAGCAAGGAGAGCAACCCACCGAAGGCAGGGCCTGCGATCGCCACATCAAACAGGGCCGAACGGTGGGGCACGAGGGATTCAAAGCGGGTAATGCTGCCGAACGTGCCGATCTGCCAACTGGGGAGGAAAAAGGGCCAACTCAGTTTGATGTTGTAGCGTTGGGCGTAGAACCAATGGCCGAATTCATGGGCTCCGAGGATGATCCAGAGGCCGAGAGCAATGGGGAGCGGTTCGAGATAGCGGCCCAGGTCACTAAACCAGTCAAACCCCAACAGCAGGCTGGCGGCTTCGATGCTGGTGGCAAGGGTGGCGACGAGCAGGACGATCGCGAGATTTTTCTGGCCCAGGGTCATCGGTTGGGGGTCGTTGCGGCTGGGGAGGACGAT
>CAZCWE010000519.1:0-2719 GCA_964502285.1 uncultured Spirulina sp.
TCGTCGTTCGCGCAGCGTCTCCGCAGGAGATAGCCCGGCCGCTTACCCTATCCCTAACGGGAGGCTTTGCCAACGACTCCGCTCAGGGTGCGCTGTTTGAATTCAACGGCGATCGCGCTGACACAAAGCCCCTTCCTCCTCCGTGGCGTGATAGCGGAGATAGTCTTGCACCCAATCACAGGCATAGGTCAAGGGCTCAAGGGTCAGGATTTGGTCTAAATCCCAAAGGATCGCCGTGTCATCATTACTCGCCGACACGATCCAACGGCCATCGGGACTGATCGCGACACTGTTAATCTCTTCCCGGTGGGCCTCCAAGCGTTGCACGAATTCACCGTCTATTGTCCACAGTTCAACGGCGCGATCGCCCCCCGCCACGGCCAGGAGTTCCCCATCGGGATGAAACCCAAGACTGTCAAGATCTAAACCCGTTTCCCGAAAACTACGGCGCAGCGTTCCATCCACCGTCCAGAGGCGCACGAAGGAATCGCCCCCCACAGTGGCCAGCAGTTGGCTGTCGGGACTGAAACTGAGGTCATTGAGGGTTGCGGGATGATCTTTGATGGTGCGGTTGAGGGTTCCGTCCGGATTCCAGAGCTTCACGAGCCTGTCATCGCCCGTGGTGGCTAACCAACTCCCGTCGGGGCTGAAGGCGAGACGAGTGACCGCGTTGGTGTGGGCGTTGGTCAGGGGCGATCGCGCCCCCAGGGCAAAATAGACCTGCTCATCGAGGCCCACGGCCAACTCTGTGCCGTCGGGGCTAAACGCCAAACGGTTGGCCGGGCGAATCCGACCGGGGAGTGCGATCGTCTCTTGCAGTTGGCCATCGGGTTGCCACAGGTGGATCGCCACCCCCAAACTTGCCAGTTGAGAACCATCGGGCGCATATTGCACCGACCAAATCGGCTGTGAATCGGGCGATCGCAGCAGGGCCAAACGCTCCCCCGTGCGTTGCCAGAGTTGCACCGTGCCGTCGGTACTTGCCGTGGCAATGGGTTCGCCCTGGGGATGAAAGGCCGCTTGCTGGACGTTATCTTGATGGCCTTGCAGCACCGTCCGTAAGGGATGCCGCACCCGCCACAGTTTCACCTGGCGCGATTGGCCCACCGTCCCCAGGGTTTCCCCATCCGGGCTGAAGGCGACCCCCAACAAACTCGCCGTATCCCCCTGTAGGGTTGCCAGTTCTCGACCATCGAGCGCCCACAGCTTCGCCCGGCCACTCTGACTGACAGAGGCGAAGTGTTGCCCATCGGGACTGAAGGTGAGATCCCAAATGCGGCTTTGATGGGCAGCAATGTCGCGGCGCATTGACCCCGATTCAACGTCTACGATCGCAATCTGCCCTTCACTCAACCCCAAGACTATGGTTTGCCCATCGGGGGTCAAGGCCAACGCATTCACATTTTGCTCGAAGGTGATCACGGTCTCGCGATCGCCTTGGCGCGTCCACCGATAGACCTGACCCCCCGTATGGCCACTGAGCACCGTTTGACCATCGGGACTAAAGGCAACAGCCCAGGTGAGGTTACGCCCCTCCGGGAAGGAAAACGTTTGCACAGGAGTGCCGTCACGCTGCCAAAGTTGAACACTCTGGAAATTTCCGAAGGCCAGGGTTTGACCATCGGGACTAAAGGCGAGGGAAAAAATGGGTTCCTTGAGGGTGAAGGTTTGCTGCAATTCGCCAGCCACTGACCACAGTTTCGCCGTGCCGTCCGAACTAGCGGAGGCGAAGCTTTGCCCATCGGGGCTGAACACGACGCGGCGCACATTCCCCTGATGGGCGGTCAGGGTGCGGACGAGTTGCCCATCGGTGCGCCAAATGCGAATGGTCTGGTCTTCGCCGCCCGTGACAAGATATTGCCCGTCGGGACTGAAGGCGATCGCAAACACTTGATCCTCGTGACCGTTGAAGGTGTTGGTTTGAACGGTGTTAAAAATCGCCTGCCGCAAGGTGGCATCTGTTTGGGCGGTGAGTTCCGCGTTGGGAATGGTGAGTCGCTCCGATCTTTCGGCGGCGGCGATCGCGCTCAAGAGTGCCGGGAGTTGTTACTCAGAGGTCAGCAAACTATCGGCTGAGGCAAGCAACGCCCGGATCTCACTCTGTCGCGCTGTCTGTTCACTGGCCACCGCCCGCCGATATTGCCAAAATGCCGCGATGCCCAACCCGGATGCGATCGCAAAGGCACAACTCACCGTGATCAACAGGAGCCGTTGTAATTTTGAACTTTTTTGCTCTTGTACCAGGCGTTGATGTTCTTCGGCCAGTTGGGCGGTGACGGCTTGGGCGCGGGCCGCTTCGAGGGTTCGTTCGGTGTCTTGGCGATCGACTTCCACCGAGGCCGCGAGATATTGATAGTCGCGATCGCTCAAACTTTTGTCCTGGGCCCAGAGTTGGGCATCTTGGAGGGCTTGACCCCGCAATAACCGGGACGGATCGGTTTGCCCAGAGGCGACCCAAGCGGCCAACATTTGCGAATAGGGGCGCAACTCTTGTAGTTTTGCCGTCACCCAATCTAGGTTAAATACAGCCGCATAAATTAAATGAAGTAAAACAGGAATTATTCAAAGATGAAATCCACAAGATTTTTACAACCAGAATAGACAAGGAGCAAAATATCGGCTGGAAATTAACCATAGAGCGTAACCAGTTTTTGAGTTTAGTACGCAGGGTTTCTATTTTCTCTAATAAAACTACGCACCAGGTAAGATTAAAAATTGC
>CAZCWE010000520.1:0-2717 GCA_964502285.1 uncultured Spirulina sp.
GCACCGGCCCCTTCACAAAATCCCAACTGGTGGAACAGGGCGTGACGGGACGAACGAATGTGTGGCGCAACGGCCAAGGCGATTGGCAACGGGCGCGAGACATCCCCGATTTGGCGGATCTGATTACGGATTAACGGGGCGGCTACGGCAGTGATATTGCTGCCTAGGACATTTAGCTGATTTGTGAATAACCGAGGGCTGAGGGTCGTCGTTCGCGTAGCGTCTCCGCAGGAGATAGTCCGGCCGCTTACCCTATCCCTAGCGGGAGGCTTCGCCAACGACTTCGCTCAGGGTGCGCTGGGTTGCTCAGGGTGCGCTACTTGAATGTCCTAATCTAGTTCATGCTTGCCATAACAATAGGCATAGGGTTTAGGAGATCTTAAGGTCAATTTGTGAATAACTGAGGGCTGAGCGGAGTCGTTCGCGTAGCGTCTCCGCAGGAGATAGTCCGGCCGCTTACCCTTCGACTCCGCTCAAGGTGCGCTGGGTTGCTCAGGGTGCGCTGGTGAATCCCTTAGCCGTACTTAGCGATCAGCCAAATCACGATCGCAGCCCCGATCAGACCGGCAATCACCAACAGGGTCACCTTCCACACACTGTAGGGATGATCCCCTTGGACTTCCCCGGTGATCGCATTAATCAACACCTGAAACTGCTTGTTGTTGTAGCGATAGGCCGTCAACCACACCGGCAGCAAAATATGCTTAAACGTCACCCGGTCGTACTGGGTCGAAACCGAATGCACCCGCTGATCATCACCGCCAATATCCCGCTCCACATCGCGGCGAATTTGCACATCCATTATCCCCTTCGCCAACTGGAATCCGTCCTCTAGGCTGACCTGGGGGCGTTGGGCCTCAAACCCGGCTAAAAATGACGCATTGTAGGGCTGGAGTGATTCGGGTAATCCCCAGGGTTCGAGGGCATCGAGGCGGCTCCGCGCGATCGCAGTACTGCCCGCGATCAGCACATCATCAAAAAACCGCGACACATGACCCCGCGCCGGATACCAGCGGGTGTGGCGCACTTGGCGCGTTTTGGTCACCGATTTCCCCTCGGAATCTGTGTCGGTATAGGTTTCGGTGGTGTAGTAATATTCGCCCCGTTCGCCTCGGTATTTGCTGGAAGTATCGGCATCATAGGTCCAAAACGGGAGATACATCCCTTGCAGTTGTTCCCCTTGGGCCAGTTTGGTTAGGTTATTGGGGGCGAGCCATTGGGACTTGAGCCATTGTTGCAACTGCTTGATCGCATCGCGTCGCCCGATGCTGAAGGGAACCACGCCTTGGGGCGCAACGACAGGATTAGCGGCATGGGCTTGGGCAACGATCGCAGACGCACAAAAGGGACAAGTCCCTGCCGTTTGGGGCGGCTCAAAGGTAATCGCTGCGCCGCAATTGTCGCAATCCACTTCGAGGGCAGTGTGGGACAGGGTGCTGAGTTGCGATGCCTCGATCGTGAAACGCTGGAGATGGGCGCTGTAGTCCTGTTCGGCGATCGCCCGCATCTCCCCCTGGGGAACAGCATCTTCCCAACCGCAATACTGACATTGCAACTGAGCCACATCGGGGCTAAAAGCCAGATCCGCCCCACATTGAGGACAGGGAAAGCGTCGAATATCATCAGTCATAGCCACAGCGTGAAAGGAGACAGCAAGGGATTCTTTTTGAGTGTAGGGGGAATCTAATCCCGGTGGCGATGGTGCAGGCGTTTTCCCAAAGTTTCTTAAAATATCCACAGCACAGAGCAAGGAGCTACGTAATGAGTGAACCGATCGCATTTTTGGGCTTAGGGGTAATGGGCGGCTATATGGCGGCCAATCTCGCGAAGCAGGGCTATTCCGTCACGGGCTGGAACCGGACACCCGACCGACCGGGAAGCGCGATCGCTGCCCAGGCCGGTGTAGCGATCGCCGCGACGCTTCAGGATGCCGTGAAAAATACCCCCGTGATCATTTCCTGCCTGGGCGATGTCCCCGACGTGGAAGCCGTTCTCGTCGGTGAAGTGACAAAATTCGCCCCCGCCAACGCCTTGGTGATCGACATGAGCACCATCGGCTCAAGTGGAGCCCGCGACATCGGCGCAAAACTCGCCGCCCAAGGTTTCCGCTTCCTCGATGCGCCCGTATCCGGCGGGGATGTGGGGGCGAAAAATGCCAAGCTGACGATCATGGTGGGGGGCGATGCGGCGGATTTTGCGATCGCTCAACCCTACTTTGCAGCCATGGGCCAAGCCGTCACCCACTGCGGCGGCGTGGGCAACGGCCAGGCGGTGAAAATGTGCAACCAAATCCTCGGCGCGATGAATTTAGTGGGGGTCTGTGAAGCGATGCTCCTGGCCGAAACCCAAGGCATTGATCCGCAACTCATCGTTGAGGTGTGCAATCGCGGTGCGTCGGCATCCTGGACGCTAGAAAATTTGGGAATGAAAGTAGCCGAGGGCGATTTTGATCCCGGCTTCATGGTGAAACATATTCTCAAAGACCTCCGCCTCGTGCAGGAAATCGCCGCCAACGGCTCGCAGGAGTTGCCAGGAACCCAATACGCCGATCGCCTCTTTAAAGATGTGGAAGCCCTCGGCGGTGCAGAACAGGGAACCCAAGCCATGATCCGCGCCTACCGCGAAGCCGCACCCCCAAATTAAAGCGAAGTTCCTGGTGCTTTTAGCCTGGATTATTCATGACAATTTTGGAAAATCGCTGAAACCCCCTTCTGGAA
>CAZCWE010000521.1:0-2708 GCA_964502285.1 uncultured Spirulina sp.
AAAAGCAAAACCCCCCGCCCCAGAAGATAAGCCGTTTACCGAATTCATGGAGCAAGAGTTTTTACCTGCGTTAAAAACAGCATTTGATGATGCAGGCCTAACGGACATGGAACTCGCCTTTGCCAAGAAACCCCTGAACCTGGCCGGGATGAGCGCCACAGATGACTATTGGCAAGTGGAAGGCCAGTGGCAACAGGGAGAACGGCAGTTCAATCTCTACTGTTTTGATGAAGATATCAAAGGGCAAAAAGGCTTCACCGCCACCACCTACGGCAGCAAGCCCAGCACCCTAGAGTCGTTCATGATTGACGAGCGCAAAATCACCCGTGACTTGATGGTGCTGTACACGTTACAGCGGATCAACAGCGAGAAGTGGCTCGGCCGTAACTAAAGACCATCACCAGATCACGAGTCGGGGCAGGCACTATCCGCCCCGCCGATTGTACTGAACGAGAGAAGGAGGAGCCATGGGTGCGAGTGTCGCGGTGAGCGAGGCGAATTTTGCCGCTGAGGTGTTGGGGCCGTGCGAGGAACTGCCGATTATTGTGGATTTTTTTGCGACGTGGTGCGGGCCCTGTAAGGTGCTGAAGCCGACGCTGGAACGCTTGGCGATGGAATATGGGGTAATGCTGGCGACGGTGGATATTGACCAAAACCCGGAGTTAGCCTCTCAGTATGGTGTTGAAGGGGTTCCCGATGTGCGGATCGCGACGGCGGGCAGGTTGCAGCCGGGGTTTGTGGGGGCGGTGCCAGAGGGTCAGATTCGGGAGATTTTGGCGCGGTATGAGTTGCGCTCGGAGTTGGAGACGACGTTGGCGGCGGCCCAGGCGGCGATCGCAGCCCGTCAATTTCCCGAAGCCAAGGCCCTGTTTGATACCCTTTTTGAACGCTATCCCAACCATCCCGGTGTTACCCTCGAAGCGGCGCGGTTCCTGATTCTCCTCAAGCAATTTGACGATGCGGAACGCCTGCTTAATTCGATTCCCCCGGATCAAGCGGAGCATTACAAGCGGGCCCAAGGGGTGAAGAGTTTGATTCGCTTTCAACAATTGGCAGCGGGTGATCCCAGTCAAGGGATCGGGGCGGCCGCCCACGGGGTACTCCAAGGGGACTATGAAACCGCGTTGCAGCAGTTTCTGGCGATCGTTGAAGCGGGCACGCGGGACAAAGACACCGCCCGCCAGGGGATGGTGGATGTGTTCGCCCTCCTTGGCAGTCAGCACCCCCTCACCCGGCAGTATCAACCGGCCTTGATGATGGCGCTGTATTGAGGGGGCGGCGGCGCGATCGCACCCCTAGCCCTGCGTTAAAGGAACTGAGGGGCGATCGTAACTGCCGCGAGAGCGGGCCGCCATTCGCTCAATACGGAGCACCTATGTCAAAATATCTTTAATTCTGGGTTTTTGGCTGCTGTCCATGCCCTGATCTTCACGTCCTCGGAATGACCAAATCACCATGCTTTTAAAATCCACGACCCGCCATGTGCGGATCTTCACGGCTGAAGTTCACAACAATGAGCTCATTCCGAGCGAAACTGTCCTCGCTCTGGATCTTGACCCCGACAAAGAATTCAACTGGACCGAAGAGACCCGCGACCTGGTGCGCCGTCGCTTTGATACCCTCGTGGAAGCCTACAATGGCGAAGAATTGAGTGAATACAACCTCCGCCGCATTGGCTCAGAGCTTGAGCATTACATTCGGGAACTGTTGCAAGCCGGTCAACTGAGCTACAACCTGCAAGGGCGTGTGCTCAACTACAGCATGGGGTTGCCCCGTGTGGACACAGAACAGGGCAAAGGCAAATTTTATTAAACTCCCGGCGATCGCTGGCCCTTCGGCCCAGGATGATCCGACTACCGCCGGGTCGCATCCGGATTGACCGCCATGCTCGTTTGACCCCTGGATCGGGTGAGCAGCCCAACCACTCTACGCCGATGTTCTCGGTAGCCGATCGAGATTGATATGGAAGGAGCAACAGGCCACCTTTACTGTGTAAATGGGGATTGTCAACAACCCAACCCCGCCCATAATCGCTTCTGTCAGGCGTGCCAAACGCCGTTAATGCGGCGGTATCTGTGGGCGATTGGGGAACCCGTCCCGATTTTTACAGTGGGGTCGGTGTTGGGCGATCGCTACCAGGCGATCACCCCCCGGATTGTCCTCGACCTCCATCCCTATCTCCCCCCGCAAATGCCGGAGGATCATATTCCCCGCCGGATGTTGCCCTACCTGAAACTGATCGGGCAACAATTGCACCTGCCCCAGCTTTACGGGCAACTGACCGGCGAGCCGGAGGTGTGGCTGCTAGAGGTGGGGAATCTCCGCGATCCGGTGCATCCGGTGGGGGATCATGTCTTGCCCCAGTTGCAAACCCAATGGGCGCGGGCCAATGCCCTGCGGCAGGCCCATTGGTTGTGGCAATTGGCGCGGCTGTGGGAACCGCTCCAAGCCGAAAGGGTGGCCAGTACGCTGCTCACGGTGGATCTGTTGCAGGTGAATGGCCCGGTGGTGCGGCTGCGGGAATTGCAGTTTGATGCAGAACCGGTGACCTTGGTGCAGTTGGGACAACTGTGGGCAACCTGGGTGAACTATGCCGCAACTCCGCTCCGGGATTTTTTACGATCGCTCTGTCAACAGTTGCAAACCGGGCAACTGGCCAGCGCCGAGCCCTTGGTGGAGACCCTCGATAAAGCGATTACTACCTTGGG
>CAZCWE010000522.1:0-2703 GCA_964502285.1 uncultured Spirulina sp.
CGGCAGATCGGCGCGGTTGTCACCACCTGCGCGCACTGCTGCAACGCTTAGGCCCTCGTTAATGGTGTCCGATGTTAACCGTGCGTCAACTGGATAAAACCTATGGGGCGGTGTCGGTGTTGCGGGGGGTGAATTTTGCCCTCGAACCCCGCAGCTTTACGACGATTCTGGGGGCCAGTGGGGCGGGAAAAACGACGCTGTTTCGCTGTATTCTCCGCCTCACTCCGGCCGATCGCGGCTCGGTGCTGTGGGGCGAGCAGGACTTGACCCACTGTTCTCCCCAAGAGTTGCGCCAGGTGCGATCGCACATTGCCCCCATCGCCCAACAGTTCAACCTCGTGCGCCGCCGCACGGCCCTCGAAAATTGTCTCGGCGGTCGCTTGGGAGAACTCCCCCTCTGGCGGTGTCTGACCAATCAATTTCCCCGCTCCCTCCAACGGGAAGCCCTGGCCGCCCTGGAACGGGTGCAACTCCTCGATCAGGCGTTCCAACGCGCCGACCAACTCTCCGGCGGCCAACAGCAACGGGTGGCGATCGCCCGCGCCCTCACCCAACGCGCTCGCCTCATCCTCGCCGATGAACCCGTGGCCAGCCTCGACCCAGAAACGGCGCGATCGGTGTTGCGCCTGTTGCGATCGCTCTGCCAGACCGACGGTATTACGGTGTTGTGCAATCTCCATCAGGTGGAGTTAGCGCGGGAATTCAGCGATCGCATTTTAGGGATGCGATCGGGGGCGATCGGGTTTGATCGTCCCGCCCATCAAGTCCAAGACCCCGATCTCGCCTGGCTCTATCAACGGGATTCGACTTGATCGCGTTTCCGCCCCACTGCCCCGGCGGGAACTCCTCCCAGGAGGAGATTTCGTGAGCATCTCCAAATCCTGCCGTGCCATGGACAGAATCGAGGCAGGCGGGCATCTCGCGCCGCAGGCATCAAGACGGGGTGAAGTATGGCAACCGGAAAAGTGACCCACCCTACACCGCCATTCTACGGACTACCGTTAAGATAATGGCATCAACCTACGTTTAACTCGCCGTTGGCATGGTCACGTCTCGTTCAAAATTGCAGCGCTCCTCGATCCAAACTCCCCTTTGCAGGCAGCTTCTCACGGAAGATGCGATCGCCTGCAAGGGTATCGAGATGATCTTTCAAAGTGGTTCCCAACATGTGCAGGTGTTGAATGGCATTGATATCACCGTCAAACGGGGTGATATTCAACTCCTGATGGGGCCATCGGGTTCGGGGAAAACCACCCTCCTCACCATTCTCGCCGGACTGCTCACCCCCACGGCGGGCCAAGTAATGCTCCTCGGCCATGACATTACGAAGATGACGCGATCGCAGTTGTCGCAATTTCGTCTGCACCAAATTGGCTTCATTTTCCAAGGGTTTAACCTCTTTCCCGCCCTCACCGCTGTGGAAAATGTCGAACTCGCCCTCAAAATGAAAGGCACGCAACCCAACAGCAAAGCGCGGCACGAGGAAGCCACCGAACTCCTCGATAAAGTCGGCCTTGGTCACAAGATCCACAGTTTCCCCCGCGATCTATCCGGTGGACAACAGCAACGGGTGGCGATCGCTCGCTCTCTTGTGGGCCATCCCTGTTTGATCATGGCCGACGAACCCACCGCCTCCCTCGACTCCAAAAGTGGTCACGCCGTGATCGACCTCCTGCGCCGCCTCGCCAAAGACGAAGGCGCAACAGTGGTGATGGTAACCCATGATCCTCGGATTACCGATGTGGCGGATCGCATTTCCTACCTGGAAGATGGTGTGCTGTTGCGCGACGCTGCCAACCAAAACTAAGCTCCGATGTTGACCTTAACTGAGGTGACGAAACGCTATGGGGATCGCCTCGCTGTTGATGCGGTCACCCTCACCCTCAATCCGGGAGAAATCTACGGCCTGCTGGGGCCCAATGGGGCGGGCAAAACCACCTTAATTAACCTGATCTGCCATCTTCTCATTCCGGAGCAGGGGCGCATTGACTGGCAGGGCAAACCCATTGCCCAAGTTGCCCGCAGGGTGATCGGTGTTGCGCCCCAGGGTGAATTGCTCTACCCGTCGCTCTCCTGTCGGGAACATTTACAGTTTTTCGGGCGGCTCTATGGTTTGGGGCGATCGCAACGCCGGCAACGGGTGGCAACCTGTCTAGAGTGGGTGGGGTTAACGGAGGTTGCGGCCCAGCCGGTGCAGGGCCTCAGTGGCGGGATGAAACAGCGGCTCAATCTTGCGATCGCCCTCATCCATAATCCAAAACTCCTGATCCTCGATGAACCCACCGTCGGCCTCGATTTCGCCGCCCGTCAACGCCTCTGGGCAACGGTGCGCACCCTCCAAGCCCAAGGCATGACCATTCTCCTCACCACCCATCTCCTCCATGAGGCGGAGCAATGGTGCGATCGGGTGGGAATTTTGCAGCAAGGGCGGTTGGTGGTGTCGGGAACCCTGGCCGAGTTGCGCCAACGCAGCGGGGCGCAAACGATTGTCCGCCTCTACCCCACGGATCGCGCCGCCGCCGCACAGTGCTGCCAAACCTTGGGCTATCGCTATCACGATACCTCGCACGATTTTCGGGTGTGGCTCCCGGATTCCCCCAGTTTTACGGAACTGTGCGATCGCTTTTCTGGCCTCACCCTCGAAGGTCTCCACCGCGAAGCCGTCGGCTTAGAGCATCTCTATCAAGAATGGATTACATAGAA
>CAZCWE010000523.1:0-2702 GCA_964502285.1 uncultured Spirulina sp.
GGATCGTAGTGGCGAATACTGTTGAGGAGCGCGATCGCTTGCTCTGTGAATTTATTATTGGCTGTAATATAAATACCGCGCATGGGTGCTGTTAATGAGAGTGAAAATTAATGACCTACGTTCAGAAATTGCTGTTTCAGCATGGGGGTTAAATTGGGTGCATCCCAGTGATGCAATCCCTCACCCAACCCTCTCCCGCAGGAGAGGGCTTTGATCTCCCTTCTCCTGCGGGAGAAGGGCTGGGGATGAGGGCACTTGATGGCAATCAGTCTGAATCTGCATAAGTGGGATGCACCCCACCCTAACCCGTTGGGTCATGATTCTGATGCTGCCAATTCAGAGAGGAGGAGAGCTGCGATCGCCTCACTCACCGCCTGATTCCCCGCGCCATTGAGGTGGATATGGTCGTGATAAAAGCGATGGGGCTCCGGGTCAGCGTTGAACTGGGGCAGGAAATCCAGATAGGGAATGGCGTGTTCCTGGGCGAATTGGGTGAGGCGATCGCGGGCGCGGACTTCGTAGTCGCGGGGCTGGGCGGGGGAAACCTCCCGTTTTAATGGCGTCATCGCCAACACCAACCGGGACCTCTGGGCCTGGGTGAGGGCGTGAATTTGGGCCAACGCCGCCAAATTTTTACCGACGCGATCGCCCCCCTCCTGCTGCACCGCCTTTAACCCCGGAATCGGTCGGGGCTTCGCGCCATAGCGTTGGTAGAGTTCCTGCACTGCCAGGATCGGGTAGCGATCGGGGTAGTTGCGATCGCGCCCCACCGGTAACGCAGTCGGAGCCGTCGCAAACAAATCATCCGTATTCAACACCACCACCACCGCCGCCGCCCCAAACAGGCCAAACCGCTCCACATAGGCCCACTCATTGCGCGGCCCCCACGAATTCGCCGACGCATTCAACACCTCCACCTCCACCCCCCACACCGCCGCCAACCGTCGCCCCAACTGCTGCGAAATAATCTCAGCTTGATCCGTCCACCAGCCCCCATTCGCCACCGAATCCCCCAACAGCAGCAGCCGCCGCCCCGTGACCTCCGCCCGGATCGCCTCCCCCCGCATCGATTGGGCATTAATCACAATCCGGTTTCCCCTGCGCCGCGTCCGCTGATTTGGCCGCAATAAATAGCCAATCGTCGGATCACCCTGGTACAGCACCGGCCGCCCCAAGCCCAAAAACCACCGTAACCCCAACTCCACTGCGATCGCCCCGATCACGAGTGCGATCGTCCCCCCCAGCATGAAACCCATGTTTGCCCCAAGCATCAATAAGATTAAGATTAAAAAATAAAATCTGCATCCATGCTAAACCCATGCTTACCCTGAAGTTGAGATAAACCCACACACACAACGCACTATGTCTGACCTGAATCGCGGCATCATGAAATTCAAGAACGCTGACAAGCCTCTCGTGGTGGCCATCTCAGCCACCCTTGTCATCGGCAGCATCATCGCCCTCATCCTCTGGGCCCTCAGCACCGCCTATCAGGTGTAATGCGTCTCGTTCCGGGTGTAGCATGATTGTCCCGTGCTGCATCCACTCTCATCTTTGCTGTTCTTCGTTCTCTCCTCAACACCCCCTTGTTATCCCCCCACCCTGGTCTGATTGCCGTCGCTGAAGCCCAGCCTCTCCTGGGTTCCGTGTGGTTCGATTTAACCGTCATCGTCTTGATGCTCACCCTCTCAGCCTTTTTCTCCGGCTCAGAAACCGCAATCACCGCCCTCGATGACCTCAAACTGCGCGGCCTAATCAAACAACAAGGCGACCCCAACGGGATGTTTCGCCTCGTCCTCACCAAGCGGCCCCGTTTCATCACCACCCTCCTCCTCGGCAACAACCTCGTTAACATCTTCTCCACCGTCCTCACCAGCAACCTATTTGTGCTGTGGTTAGGGAACGCTGGCCTCGGCATCGCCACCGCCGTCCTCACAATCTTGGTGTTAGTCTTTGGTGAAATCACCCCCAAATCCGTCGCCATTCTCAACTCCTTAGCTGTCTTTCAACTCGCTGTCCGCCCCATCTATTGGCTCTCCCGTCTCTTCTCCGCCCTGGGTTTAATTTTCATTTTTGAATCCATCACCCAGCGCATTATTCGCCTCTTCCAGGGCAAAGCCTCCAAATCGTCCCAGGACAGCGAAAGCCTCACCGACTTGCAGCTCATGATCGAAATCCTCAGCGGCAAAGGCAAGCTCGACTTCTATCGCCATGACCTAATTAGTCGCGCCTTGATGCTGGATCAAGTCATGGCCAAAGATGTGGTCAAGCCGCGCATTGAAATGCAGACCATTTCCCGCGAGGCCACCGTTGCCGAACTCGTCGATCTCTGTTTAAAAACCGGGTATTCCCGGATTCCGGTGCAGGAAGAATCCAAAGATCAGATTGTCGGAATTGTCCATTTAAAACAAGCCCTCCAACGCCTGCGCGGCCTGCCCAATGGTCAGCTTCCCCCAGCAGATATCAAACTGAGCGACATTATTGATCCGCCGGTCTATGTACCCGAAACCCAACGCATTGCCAGTCTCCTCAAAGAAATGCTCAAACAACGCTGGCATTTGGTGATTGTGGTGGATGAGTATGGCGGCACGGTGGGCTTAATTACCCTAGAAGATATTTTGGAAGAGTTGGTGGGAGAAATCTATGATGAGAGCGACTTTCCCCGCCCCAAACCGCCCCTGCTACGATCCAATTTGGCTAAT
>CAZCWE010000524.1:0-516 GCA_964502285.1 uncultured Spirulina sp.
GTGAGCAGCAGCGGGTCAGTATTGCGCGGGCGATCGTCAGTACGCCGCCGCTGCTCTTAGCCGACGAACCCACCGGCAACCTTGATCCCTACAACGCCAGCCAAATCCTCCGCACCTTGCAAAACCTCAACGCCTACGGAGCTACGGTGATCGTCACCACTCACGATCGCCAAATGGCTCTCCAGTCGCAGCAACCGGTGCTAGAACTTCATCAAGGGGTGCTCTATCCTGTGCAGAGCGATGCGATCGCGACCCCGTTATCTCGCTAGACAGCCGCGAAACTGTAACATAGCGCAACATTTGACCCCAAGGATAAGCTATCCTTAAGAGGATAAATAAACCCAATTTAACATTTCATTACAACAGACTCACCCATGATTAACGTTCAATTTTCTCTGAATTTAAACTAAATCATGATTGTGAGCGTCTGTATCCGTAGAGTGTAAACGAAACTCCTGACATCCCATCTGTAGATCACGTTATCACTCCCTTTTAGTCGCATTCCGGTGAATATTA
>CAZCWE010000524.1:526-2695 GCA_964502285.1 uncultured Spirulina sp.
CCGACACTCGCACAATTCGTTACTACCAACGTCTCACCGATGGCCTAGTTGACCTCTGGCGACGGGGCAATCGTTACAGTGAGATGCAACTGTACCTGGATGGATACATTGCTAGTTTGCGCCATAGCAACGCCCTCGAACCCTATTTGATTCATCGTTTAGAAGCAGAAGTGGCCCGATTCCTGCGCGACCCGTCCAACTTCGAGTTGGCGATGCCGCAAACGGAAACCGAGCTTGACTATTATTAAATCCTGGTTTTAATGTCTGGGGCAGATTCCACCGGATTTCAACACCATTAAGGCATCAAAAGAGGGAGCGATCGCAGCGATCGCTCCCTTTTTTAATTGTGAGTTTGGGCCGATGCAAAAACTGCTGACCCTTAAGACGCGAGGGCAAGCTCGATCATTTGTGGCAGTTCGCCGTTTTGATAGAGTTCGATCATAATGTCAGAGCCGCCGACAAATTCGCCATTGATATACACTTGGGGAATTGTGGGCCAGTTGGAATATTCTTTAATCCCTTGGCGAATTTCAGGATCACTCAACACATCAAAGGTGGTGAAGGGAACACCGCAGGTATTGATGATTTGCACCACATTATTGGAGAAACCACATTGCGGCATTAATTTTGAGCCTTTCATGAAGACGACGATTTTGTCTTGATTAACGATGCCATCAATGCGTTCTTTGAGTTCAGGAGTCATAGCGTTTATTCGGGTGGTTATTGTGTTCTGTTGTGGATCACGGCAATATTGTCTTGCGCTCACAGCGATCGCACATCCCTTTAGGATTTTAGCGAGTGGCTCGGTTAACCGTTCACCGTGGCCCAAGTGGCGGGGGTGTAGGTTTTGAGGGCGAGGGCGTGAATCGCTTCGGAGGCGAGGGCTTCTTGGAGCGCCCCATACACCATTTGATGCTGCTTGACGCGGGATTGCCCTTCAAAGGCGGTGGAAATCACAGTGGCTTGAAGATGGTCACCGCCGCCGGTCAGGTCTTCTATCGTCACTTGGGCATCGGGCAATGTTGCCTGAATCATCGATTGGACTTGATCTAAGCTCACCATAGGTCGATTCTAAGGATAGATAACAGTGGATAGGGATAGATTTTAACGCTCTTTTTGAGAGGGTGGGCCTATTGAACAAAGCCGAGTTCAACGAGTTGTTGATAGGCTTGTTCTCCTAAATCTGTGGTGGGGTTTTGCGATCGCACAATCTGGATCAACAGCGGCACTGCCAGTTCTGGCTGACCCTGGGCCCGATGGATGAGGGCCAACTGATAGGTGGAGCGATCGCGCAGTTGAGCTGTGCGGAGTGCCTTTTCTCGTTGGTCTTGAGCCACTGCCCCGTCAATCCCCGAAAACGTACTCGCTAGCTGCTGGTGAAAATTCGACAATTGGTTAAACACCTGACGGCCTTGCTTGAGTTTATCCTCTGCGAGGGTGTAGTTCCCGCTGCTCACCGCCAGTTCCGCCTCACCCATCAGGGCCTCGCCGCCATCCAAACTCAACAGCATCGGGGCGGCTTCGGGCACGAGTTCCGCAAACTCACCACTGGGGGCCACAAAGCCAAACCGCACCAGATCCCGGTGCGCTTGGCGGCCCAGGGCCGTAGTGGGGTTTTGCGATCGAATAATCTGAATCAGCAAAGGCACGGCCAAATCTGTCCGGCCCTGTTCATGGTGGACTATCGCCAATTCATAGGTGGCTTGGTCGCGCAATTGAGCCGTTTCGAGGGCTTGTCGTCGCTGTTGCTCTGCCCGGCGGCTGTTAATTCCCGAAAACGAGGAAGAAAGCTGCTGATAAAAGTTAGAGAGTTGATTGAACACCTGACGCGCATCTTGAAACTGTTGCGTCGCCTGAGTGTAATTGCCTTGGGATGCAGCCGCTTGCCCCTCGGACAATAAACGCCGCCCTCCTGCCAAGCTCAAAATACTATTGTCTTGCTCCAACACTCGCTCTGTGTCTGGAGCGAAGGGATCTGCCTCAAATTCTGCCGGTGTTTGGGCTTGCACACCCAGGGGGAGCAAAACGGCCATTGTTGTAAAACCAGCCATTGTGAAGCGACGAATGATGTGCCTAATTACCATGAAGCCCTCAAACCCGTAACTCATTATTACTTGATATGAACTCGCTAACTACCATAACTTGTTTAGGGCAATAATCTAAAAAAAA
>CAZCWE010000525.1:0-2694 GCA_964502285.1 uncultured Spirulina sp.
CCGCTGACTTGGGCGAGATGTTCGGCGGTTTGCCACAGTTTGTAGACGAGGAATTCGGTGCGATCGCTCAAGCGAGCCACGAAAACCCCTTCTTCCGCATCCGGGTTTTCGCCCACCCAAATCCCGTTGAGGCAGACTTCCACATAGCCTTCGTCGCAGGGTTCTACGAGGAGGGCGCAGGGGGATTCCTGACGGGAGAGGCGATCCAGTTCATCCCAGTGGGGGACGGTGTTCGGCAAGATGAACGATGCCGTGCTGGGTTCAACGGTGAGGCTGTGGGCAGAACGCACCGAGATCAGCAAGCGCGTGTTTAACCACCGTTCGAGGGGGAGCGTCAAATGCTCCAACCAGAAGCCATCTTCGTGGTAGATCAGTTTCAACATCGGTCGTTTGGAGAATGGTTTTAAAGCAAAGAAGGGTCACAAGGGGGGGAGTTATTCCCGGAGGCTGTCCCAAAAGTGGTCGGCAAAAATCACCGTGGGGTGAATCGGGGCTTTGGGGACGGTGCGCAGGGGCATCTTGGCCTGTTCCGGGGTGCGATCGCCCTTCCGGCCATTGCAAGTCGCGCAGGCGGTGACGACGTTGTTCCAGGTGTGTTGACCGCCTTTGGAGCGGGGCAGCACATGGTCAAGGGTGAGATGCTGCCGACTGCCGCAATATTGGCAGGTGGCGCGATCGCGCTTCAGCACTTCCCGTCGATTCACCGGGGGGACATTCCAACCGCGTTCGCGATGGGGAATGGTGAGGCGAATATGGGCGGGAATTTGGAGGCGAACGGAGGGCGATCGCACATCCCACACATCGGGGTTATAGAGCAAAATCGGCTCCGCTTTTCCTGTCAAAATCAACGTCACCGCTCGCCGCAGCGTAATCCGCATCAGGGGCAAGTAGCTTTGGGAAAACACAACAACCGAATGATTCAAAACTTCTGTTGCAGTCATGGCTCAACGTCCTCATTACTCTGTTGGGCGGGTCATGATCCGGGGCACAGCTCAGCATCCAAGCCAAAACCCCGCTTCTCATGGGGGAGAAGCGGGGTCTTAAGAGCAGACTCTTGAGGTTAAGCGCCGAGGGCGGAACTGGGGTCAGTTCGCGGCGCTTGCCCGCTTCGGAGGGGTAGGCAAATCATCGAGGGGTTGGGGAGATCGCTGCTCCGGCCATAATCCGGTTTCAGCGCCATGGATGCGTTGACATTGCCGCGATCGCACTCAGCCAGGAGGGAGCTTGCCGTAAAATCAGCGTTCGATCCCCCTGTCGGCCAGGTCTCTGAACCGACCATGCCGAATGTGTCGCCATGGGCCATCGTTCGGCCGGGGTTGGGTTGGGGATAGAGAAGAGTTAAGGAACGCATGAATCCTCCAGGGGTGCGATCGCTCAGGTGCGATCGGCTCAAAAAGACTAAAATTCGCGCAAATTCAGGCGGAATAGCCCAAATTTAAAGATTTACGCTGGGGGGTTGTAACAACCCATGCTTTAAATACTACACTTGTAATACTAGAATGTCCACAACTTTTTTTTGGAGGCCTTCCACATCCATGCAAACCATCACCCGCACCTCAACCACCGAGATGGAAGTCACAAGCATTCGTCTCGAACGCGAACTCAAAGACAAACTCAAATCCCTCTCCGGCAACACGGGCTATCAAGCCCTAATCCGTTCCGTACTGTGGAACTACGTCCAACAAAAATCCGGCGACTACCGCCCCCAATTTTCCCGCCACGACATCCGCGCCTCCCTGCCCGCCACCGCACAACAGGATGAACATTGCGCCCTCACCGGCCAGCCCATCCCCGAACAGTCCCCGATGCTCCTCGGCCTCACCACGAACGGCGAGCTTGTTCCCCTCAGCCTCGACAGCTTAACCGACTAGCCGAATGGGTGCGATCGCACCCCACAACTCAACATCACAATCTCAAACCCTGGGGAGTCGGGCATCATCTCAGTGCCCTGCTCCCCCATCTTTTGTCGTATTCGCCCCACCCAAAACAACACAAATCAGCCCCAATTCCACAATGCTTGCAGAGACGGTCTGGCGGGGATTGAGTACACTCAATCTAGGTAAGCTCCGGGTTGAGTATCCTAAATTGCGATCGCACCCCCCCAAAAACCATCATGTGGAAATCGTTCATTCCTGTTTTTTCTCTCCCGCTCGTCTGCGGTTCGTTGGTATTCCCAGCCCATGCCCAATCGATCACCCCCACCCCCGACGGCACGGGCACGATAATTCACCACAACGGCAACACCTACCACATCGACGGCGGAACCCAAGCCGGGGCGAACCTCTTTCATTCCTTTCAAGCCTTCGGGTTAAGCAGCGGTGAAATCGCCAACTTCCTCAGCAATCCCAGCATCAGCAATATTTTCGGGCGCGTCACGGGGGGCGATCGCACCCTAATCAACGGCCTGATTCAAGCCAACTCGAATCTATACCTGATCAACCCGGCGGGCATCGTCTTCGGTTCTGGGGCGAGTTTAAATGTGGGCGGTGATTTCACCGCTACCACAGCGGATCGGATTGGGTTTGAAAATGGCTGGTTTAACGCCACAGGTGCGAACGATTACGCTTCACTGATGAGCGCACCCAATCAATTCGCCTTTGCCAGCGAAACACCGGGGGCGATTCTCAATTTTGGCGATTTGAGTAATGAGCTAGGTGTGAGTTTGATCGGCGGGACGGTGTTGAATGAGGGTCA
>CAZCWE010000526.1:0-2680 GCA_964502285.1 uncultured Spirulina sp.
AGGTCTTCGTATTGATCCGCATCGATGGGGAACAGGCCGCAAAAGACCATGGATTTGGCTTCGGCGTAGCCGGGCAGGGGTTCGCTGGCGGGTTCGGTGGCGAGGGTGATCGTGTCGCCGACGCGGGCATCGGCCACGGCTTTGATCGCGGCGGAAATATAGCCCACTTCCCCGGCGTGGAGGTCTTCCACGGGGATTTGGGTGGGGGAGAGCACACCCAGTTCATCAATGTCGTATTGTTTACCGGAGGCCATCAGGTGGATGCGATCGCCCTGCTTCACCGTGCCATCCATGACCCGAAAATAAATAATCACCCCCCGGTAAGGGTCGTAATAACTATCAAAAATCAACGCCCGTAACGGCTTGTCCACCGTATCCGACGGCGGCGGCACGAGATGCACAATCGATTCAAGGATTTCATCAATGCCGATCCCCTGTTTCGCCGAAGCCATAATCGCCCCGGTACAGTCGAGGCCCACCACCTCTTCCACTTCTTCGAGCACCCGTTCTGGTTCCGCCCCCGGCAGGTCAATTTTGTTTAAAACCGGGATGATTTCTAAATCACTTTCGAGGGCGAGATAGACATTGGCCAGGGTTTGGGCTTCTACCCCTTGGGAGGCATCGACCACCAGTAACGCCCCTTCGCAGGCAATCAGCGATCGCGACACCTCATAGGAAAAATCCACATGGCCCGGCGTGTCGATCAGGTTCAACACATACTCTTGACCATCCTTGGCGGTGTAGTTCATCCGCGCCGCCTGAAGCTTAATCGTGATCCCCCGTTCCCGTTCCAAGTCCATACTGTCGAGGAACTGTTCCTTCATTTTGCGCTGCTCAACCGTACCCGTCGCTTGCAAGAGGCGATCGGCGAGGGTCGATTTGCCATGATCAATATGGGCAATAATCGAAAAATTGCGAATGCGGGAGGTGGGAACGTTGGTCATAGTGGTGCAAGCGCGTCGAGCTTAACGTCTCTTAATCTTAACGCGCTGCGTCTCTTCTGCTCTCTATTGCTCCATCGCCGATCGCCCCCGCTTACCGAGGCGGGTGATCATGAACGAGCCAAAATAGAGCGCGTAAATCGTTAAGCCCACAGTGCCTAGGAACCCTAAAAAGCCCGGTTGAGAGTTGGCATGGAACCAGTCCCGATAGAGCACCGGGGGTTCGCGCCACACCTGACAAAAGGGCGTATTGAGGGCGGCACGGGAAAAGGCACAGGAGAGAAAGGGAATCGAGGCAAATGTCCCGATCGCACAATAGATCGACACGGCCCACCGCCACCCCGTCAGGGCTACCTTAAACGGATTCGGCGGCTGGTCGGCAATATCTTCGTTTAAATCTGCCCAAAACCACAGCGCGATCGGAATCAAAAGCCGCGCCAAAAATCCGGTTAAATACCCCACCGGCCAACCGGGAATCAAGAGGTACACCGTAATCATCAACAAACTCGCCACGCGCCAATAGATCACCAGCAAGCGAGTCAGGGCGGCTTGTCGTTTAAACAATGACCAAATGAAGAGCACCAGGGGCACGAGCACCGTGAAGAGCACCGCTAGCTTGTAATCAAGCCAAATCCAAGGCTGTAGCCAAATTTCATCTTGCATACTTAAATTTTTTGTCGCTCCAACTGCTGCCCCATTATTTTAGAGGGTGGTGATTCCAAAAAAATAGCAGCGAGGGGAGAACTCGCTGCGGTGTGCTGGGATTACCAGACGGATGAAGCCTGCTTAGTCGTCGTAGATGCGGCATTCAGCGGCATCGGGATTGTCATCGCAATACTGCTCTAAGGAGTTCTTTTTGGGCTTAGTAGAACGCTGGTGGGCCGCTTCAGCTTGCAACTCTTCGACGGAATCCCACGCGACAGCACATTCAGCGGAGGTTGCCCCTTCGGTGCTGCACACATTGCGGGCATTCTCGCGCTCTTGTTCGATTTTCGTGTCGAGATTATTGCTCATGAGTCCTCTAAATATGAATATTGTCGCTGATCTTACAAGACTGGAGATTTGAAACAAGATCGCTCTGGGCGATATCTCCGGATTTTGAGTCTAGGATTAGGCGTTTGTGAACGGTCGTTTGTGGTTCATTGACCATATTAGCGAATCCCTTTCGGTTCGCGGCTGAGACGATCGGTTTATTTAAGATGTGGCGATCGCTGCCATTTCTCGTCGCAGTGGGGGCGGATTTGACTTTGGAGTTTGGCAACACTTCCCTATACTTGAGACAGTTTACTGTGCTTAATCCCAAGGCAGTCCGTGTTTTCCGGTTCGTGAGGCTAACGTGATGATCGAGACCTTTCAATGGTTGAATGCGTTTTCTACCTGTCCCTCCTTAGAAGGTGCGATCGCGGATGTGGTGGAGCAACTGCGGGGATCATTATCAAAAAATCCTGACGTGGGGATCGTTTTCATCTCCTCGGCCTATGCCAGCGAATACCCGCGCCTCGTCCCCCTGCTGCGGGAGGCGCTGCCCATGGGCTGTCTGATCGGCTGTGGCGGCGGCGGCGTGATCGGCACGGATGCGGACAGTAGTGCCCAGGAAGTGGAGCAAAACCCGGCGTTAAGTTTGAGCGTCGGGGTCTTTTCCGGGGTGACGGTGCATCCTTTTTATCTACCTGCGGCCCAATTGCCCGACCCCGACAGCCCGCCCCAGGCCTGGATCGATTGCGTCGGCGTTGATCCCC
>CAZCWE010000527.1:0-403 GCA_964502285.1 uncultured Spirulina sp.
TTATTTTAAGTTACATGATTTATGCTTCTTTGTATGTCCTATAGGATCTCTAATACGGTCGGACCTCTGGTTCAGCCATTTTCAGCGATTTTTTTGTATTTTTGTTGTTCTTCTGCGGTTTGGAGTTGTTTGGTTGGTTTAAGATTGAGGCAATGAAAGAATTTGCTATTGGTGATTACAAACCCAAAAATTACTCCGGCTCGTTCAGCAATCAATCGATGACTTTGACTGAAGCCCTAGCGAAGTCAATCAACACGATTGCCCTCAATGTGATGATTGATGTCGGCTGGGATCCGATTATTAATATCGCCCAACAGATGGGTATCCGTTCCGAAATGCAACCGACCTATTCCCTTGCCCTCGGTGCTTGGGAAGTGAATTTATTAGAAATAACATCCGCTTA
>CAZCWE010000527.1:413-1298 GCA_964502285.1 uncultured Spirulina sp.
CAGGGCCTTCATGGCCTCTTCCCGGACCGCCTGCCCTACCATGATTTTGAAGCCGCCTGCATTACCCACGACGTAGGTTACTGGGCCGGTGGCTCAGGAGAACGACAAGCGGCGGTAAACCAGCAATTCAAGGAAGACTTGCGAGCCTCTGGCCCGCTCGGGGAATTCTTTGGAACCATCATGTATATTGGAGTGGTCTACCTCGGCGACAACGGCATTAGCCGCATCGTTGACCGTGATGGCAAGGTTATCTATCAATCTGAAGCCAAACCCCGCCGCGCCGTTGATCCTGACAGTGCTGCGATTATGACGTCGATGCTGGCCAATGTGGTGTCTAGTGGTACGGGTCGCAATGCTAATATCGGTCGTCCAGTCGCCGGAAAAACTGGCACGTCGGACGCAGCGAGAGACCTCTGGTTCATTGGCTATGTCCCTCAACTGGTGACTGGAATTTGGCTGGGCAATGATGATAATAAACCCACTTGGGGCTCAAGTACGACGGCGGCTCTGTTGTGGGGGAATCTTATGAAGCAAATCACGGCTTCCCTCATTGTGGAAGAGTTTCCGCCGCTACCGAACTTGAGTAATCGTGTCGGCTCTATTGAAGCGCAGCCCCTCAAAGATGCACCGAAAAAGGTGAAGCCGGGTGATTCTTCTTCGCCAGACAAGAAAAAAACCAGTGGGGAATCTGCCGGAGAAAGTGGATCGGATAATTCTTCGTCTGATTCTGATTCACCGAGTGATGGCGATCGCAGTGTTCCTTCAAGATCTGCACCCCAACGGCGATCGCCAGAACCGACCTACGATTACACCAAGAGAACCAATACCGTACCGCCTTTTGTTCCTTTAGAAACCACTCCACCAGCGGCAAATCCGACTCCATCA
>CAZCWE010000527.1:1308-2139 GCA_964502285.1 uncultured Spirulina sp.
CCAGACGCCGTCGCCGACCTTGCCGACGGCGTCCTGCGCAAGCGCCGCCATCTAACCCTGCGCCACCTAAACCCGCACCACCAGCTCCTGCACCAACACCAGCGAACAATGTGGATATTCCTGCACCTCCTGCTGTCCAGAAAAAAGAGCCTAGCGAGTAGGGCATAGACTGTTCCCTTTTCCTCAGAATTAGGGATGCAATTAAACGGCTTGTTCGCCGAAATAATAGCCTTTACCGTAAATCGTGTGAATCAAGGGGCGATCGCCCTTCGTTTCCACCTTGCGACGCAGCAACCGTATCAAAGCCGCCAGCACATTACTGCTGGGGGATTCCTCATCCTGCCAGAGGGCTTGGTAAATCTGCTCATGGGACAGCAACTGTTCAGAGTGTTCCATAAAATATTGCAACAGCTGCAACTCGCGATCCGAAAGGCGAATCATCCGCCCTGTCCGGTAGGCCACATGGTTTTCTAGATCCAATTCCAAGTCAGCTACCTTGAGACGGTTCGGCATATCAATAATCGGCGATCGCCGTAACAAGGCCCGCACCCTCGCCAACAGTTCCCTTAACTCAAAAGGCTTAACCAAATAATCATCCGCACCAGCATCCAAGCCCTGCACCCGGTCATCCACCGTATCCTTCGCCGTCAGAAACAACACCGGGGTTTCATCGCCGTGCGATCGCAACGTTTGGCAAATCTCCAACCCCGACAGCGACGGCATCATCCAATCCAGAATCAACAACTGATACCCCTCCGCCTGCGCCAACGCCAACCCCACACTGCCCCGATGGGCCACATCCACCTGATACCCCTCCTGACCCAGCGCCTG
>CAZCWE010000527.1:2149-2668 GCA_964502285.1 uncultured Spirulina sp.
CCGACTTGCCATCCTCCGCCATCTCCACCAGATACCCTTCCCGTGACAGCACCTGATTGAGCGCTTCCCGCAATTCCCGTTCATCATCTACTAAAAGAATACGCATCAAAGCCACACATCATCGCACCATACCTTCCATTATGAATCAATAACACAACAGACCATTTAAAAAATAAGACCTCTTTTCGGTAATCAATCCCAAGCAAAAAAAAGAAGCAGCAAAGCTACCCCTTTAAAAATATTAAGAACACACTGTCAGACCAATAACATCAGACCTAGTGGGAAGGCCAAAGTTGGTTCGATTCCCGTTGCAAAAGACTGACAAGATGCTCATCTCCCTTAGCTTGAGCCGATTTAATACGCTCTTCTAGACTATGGCGCATATTCTCGATATGCACTTGTCTCACATCTTGAGGCATTAACTTCGCCAGTGTAGATAACGGGACAGGACAACTTGCCGCACGTGCTTGATAGACTGTTGCGACTGCACCCTGCACAGTGGGCTGGAGTTTCTGATAA
>CAZCWE010000528.1:0-2660 GCA_964502285.1 uncultured Spirulina sp.
ATTTGGCTCGCTAGACTGGGAATCCCCACGCCTTTAGGCTGGGGAGGATGTCAAACCGGCACAGCTTGAGGCACTGCGGAAAACGTGATCAGGCGCGATCGCACCTCAGTGATTCCCTAGGGTTTTTGCCAGCGAGAGACATCCCCTGCCGCTGTGACCGAGATTAAATCTTGACCCGTGGGCGTGAATTGGAGAGCCGTGACGGGATGAGGGTGATTGAGGATGGCGATGCGATCGCTGTTAGCCACCGACCAGAGGGTGATCACTTTGCCCGTTACGGTGGCCAAGAGACGACCATCGGGACTATAGGCCACCTGCTGCACCGATTGCAGGCCGCGCTGATGGCGAATTTCGCTGAGGGTGTTGGTGGTCCACAGGTAGAGGTTGCGATCGCTGCTACCACTGGCCACCTGTTGACCGTCGGGACTCACCGCCACCGTTTGCACCGTGCCGCCGGGCGTGGCATTGGCCAGCTTATCCCCCGTTGCCACATCCCAACGCTTCACCGTCCCGTCACGACTGCCACTAATCAACCCCCCACCATCGGGACTAAACACCAAGCTCACCACACTGTCCCAATGCCCTTTTAAGGTGCGCAGGGTTTGGCCCGTGCCGGTATCCCAGAGCAGGATGAGTTTGTCACCGCTGGCTGTGGCACAGGTGCGACCGTGGGGACTAAAGGCGATCGCTGTGATTGGCAACGGATGGCCGCTGAGAGTCTGTTGCTGGGTTCCGTCCTGAGTGCGCCAGAGGGTGCTGCTGCCGTCATTGTGGCCGATCAGGAGGTGCTGACCATCGGGGCTAAAGGCCAGGGTTGTCAAGGGTGGGGCGGGAATCGTGCGGGCGATCGCCCGTTGCGCCACATCAACGAGCACCACATGACCATCGGCGTGGCGAGTGGCGATCGCATCCCCTGGGGGGCTGATGGCGATCGCACCTTGGGTGACATTCTCCATCGGGAATGTCGCGGTACAGGCCCAGGATTGCAGGCTTTCCGGATCGGTGTGGGGAAAATCCACATCGGTGAGGCGCGTTAAGGTGTCCCGCAGCGATCGCCCAAACCCCCATAAATTTTCCCCCAAATCCCGAATCCCCGTCTCTAACTCATTGCCCAACTGCGCCGCCGGATTGGCTTCTGAGGGCTTGCCTTGTTCGGCTGCCTGGAACGCTTCATATTCCGCGTTTAACTCATCATCAAACTCCTCATCATCCTCAAAATCATCCTCAAAATTGGCAACGGGCGGGGGAGGTTGGGGAGTCGGTGCGGCGGAAGGGGGCGGAGTTGGTGCGGGTTCGGCCACGTCCCACGGATCAATTGAGGGAATAGGGGGGGGAGTCTGGCGAAATTCGGCCCATTGGGTTTGCAGATCGTGGATGGTGGTTTGCAAGTCAGCGATCGCCGGTTGCCAATCGGGTGGCGCGGGAAGATTTTGAACCTGGGCTTGGAGGTCGGCGATCGCCCCTTGTAAGGTTTCTACCTCGCCCGGCTCTACCGTTGCCATCCCATCCACTTGGCCTTGGATCGTGGTTAAGGTGCGTTCAATATTTTGCCAGCGATGGGTTTCACTGTCAGTCAGGGTGCGTAACTGAGCTTTGAGGGCCTCCACCACCGTTTTCATCGTGCCAAAGTCCGCCGGATCGTAGCTGTCGCGGAACTGCTGCATCTGGTGCTGGAGGTGCTCGACTGTAGCCGTTAGTGGGTCAAGGTTCACGGCTTCGAGTTGGGTGTTGAGCGCATTAACCGTGGTTGTGAGTTGCTCAAGGGTGCGTTGATCGTCCTGGGCTTGGGCGGTGGCGGCTACGATCTGACTGTCTACCGTATCTTGCAAGGTGGCCAGTTGAGCCGGGAGAGTGGTGCTCTGCTGTTCGAGGGCGGTGATGCGATCGCGCACTGAGGTCAATTCAGTCTGATTCACCGGGTGAATTTCCGCCTGCACCTGGGCGATGAGTTCCGTTTGGAGCGTCGCGAGTTGGTCTTCGAGTTCCTGTTGGCGTTGGTGCGATCGCTGATGCGCCAAGACATTTAACCCCATGGCGATCGTCAACGGCGTCGCCGCGTAGAGAAATTGGCGCGTTAAAGCAGCCGTAATCGTTCCGGAAATCGAGGCAGCGATCGCCACCGATTCCACCCAAAGAAGCCAAGGTTTTTTTTGCATCACAACCCGTTGCAAGAGGATTCATCAACCGTTCTATCCTCATCTTAAGGGTTGAACTCTCTAGAGTAGAGTCTGCATGATAATGTGAAAATTGTCCCGATCCTCCTTGCCCATGTTTGGTTCTCGTCCCCCACAAACCGATTCCGAGCCGTGGAAGTACCGCCTCGACCAATTTGCGCGGGACTATCGCCCCCAGATTGCCGCCCTCAGTTGGAGCTTTCACCTCGCCAACCCTGAAACCACCGATGTTTTAGGGATTGATTTGCAACCCCAGCCCCACTTTGTCACCTGTCCGCGTCGCGCCGTCGAAACCCTCAACAAAAACGTCGCCAATCAACTCCAAGAAATCCTTGGCCTCCTCGATGCCTACAACCCCGAAACCGAAGTCCTGATGTTAGCCATTGGTGACGGGCAAATTAAAATTCTCTTTTTTGAACCCGATCCCACCCCGCCCGCCGCCTATGAAAGTCTCGACGAGCCGGTGCTGGAAACCTTGATGGTGGA
>CAZCWE010000529.1:0-2651 GCA_964502285.1 uncultured Spirulina sp.
GGGGTTTGCGGCGGATTTGCGGGACTACGGCATGGGGGCGCAGATGTTGAATGATCTGGGGGTGAAGCAGATTCGTTTGATTACGAATAATCCTCGCAAGATTGCGGGGCTGAAGGGCTACGGGCTGGAGATGGTGGATCGCTTGCCGCTGTTGATTGAGGCGACGGACTACAATGCTGCCTATTTGGCGACGAAGGCGGAGAAGCTGGGTCATTTGCTGTTGCAGACCTATTTGGTGACGATCGCCATTACCTGGGTAGACCGGGTGCAGGGGGTGCAGGAACGGTATGAACTGCTCGAAAAACTGCGATCGCTGGCCGCTTCCGCCAATTTGAGCCTCCAAGAAGAAGACCGCCCGGTGGCGATCGCCCTCTTTGGTCGCCCCGCCTTGGTGGCACACCTGGGGTTTGATCAACCCGGTCTCGCCCGCGCTGACTGGTACAATGACCCCACCCATCCCTACCTTTTAGCCTTGGGACAGTTACTCGATCAGTTGGTGCTTTGGCCCCGCATTGATCAGTTACAACTCCTGTTGGCGACAGGGGAAGACCCCTTGATGAAGTTACAGGTCAACCTGTCTCGCTATCAGGTTCCGGCGGGGCGATCGCCGTCTATGGTGTTACAAGATCCCCTAGCCACCCAAACCATCTACGGGTTTAGTGGATAATATTTTGAAATGCTATATCGAGTATTTGATAATTGCATTTAATGTCAGGTTTGACCTAGGGATCTTTGTAGGATCATGGGAAGATTAAACGCCCTTCATTAGAGAGCAAGACTCTCCCCGCTACAATGGCAACGGCAGCACCCCTTAAACGGCGATGAGTATTTCAAGCTCGGTCTTGGCGCAACTAATGCAGGTCTTACCAGACTGGCGGCCTCAGATGTTTTTTAAAACGTCATTGGTGGCCTTGTCCCATGCGATGGAAGATCAAGTCCTCGCCCATACCGACGGCCCCTTAATCATCGCAACGTTTCAACAGGAGCGGTTTTACCGCCAAGAAGCCCACCGCTACCGTCGCATCGGGGCCCAGAGCGACCAGGTTTATGTGTTGGCCGCCCCGGAAACAGATTTCAAGCATGGCTCTGGTCTGTATGAATCCATTGCCTTCGACCCCGATGATGCCCTCACCCAAGAATGGCATTTGGTGGTGATTGGCGATCGCTACGCCAACTGCTTGATCTGTCGGGAACGCTCCACCATCGAAACAGAAACCCTCGGTTTGGACATGGACTCCAATCGTCGTTTTGAGGGGATTTGGACGTTTAACCGGCAAGCCAGTTGTGCCGCCGCCACCATCCTGCTCAATCGCATCCTCCACTACCGCCCCGAACTAAAAGACAAAATTACCGCCGCGAAAGCCCGCTATCTCGATAACAGTTGTGATCTCGACCTCACGATCGCGGGCGGCGACGAGTCCCCCATCAACTACCCCGACCCCTTTGTGAATCGGCTGGTGAGCTATCTCCAAGTGGGACAGTACAAACTGATCAAGGCCTACCGGGCGATCGCCTCCCAGGAGCAAAAAGAACGCCTGATTCATTTAATGACCACGGCAATTCGGCGATCGCTCGACCCCGAAGAAATCCTCCAAGTGGCCGTCGAACAACTCGGCCATGGTCTCGAAGCCTGCCGCTGCATCATCTATCGCTGTAGTGCCACAGCCACCACTGCCACCATCAGCCATGAATTTCTCAACACCGATATCGGCTCCCTCCTCGGCAAAACCTGGCCGCTGACGGATAACGAACTCTTCCAACAGGTTGCCACCCAGCTCGAATCCCTCTTTATCCAGGATCTCAGCCCCAGCAATGAAACCCTATCCGACCCCGTGCGCACCCTTGCCCAAACCCACCATATCGGGTCATGGCTGATGGTGCCGGTGTTTTATCAAGACCGCTTTTTAGGGATGATCGAGCTGCACCAATGTCGGCCCGACCATCTGCCCTGGACGGGCGAGCAAATTAGTTTAGTGGAAGCGATCGCCAACCAAGTGGGCGTGGCTCTGATTCAAGCCGAAGCCTACGCCAACCTCGAAGACCTCAACGAACAACTAGCCGCCCTCGATCGCACCCGCTCCAACCTCGTCGCCATCACCGGCCACGAACTGCGCACCCCCCTTTCCACCATCCAAGTCTGCCTCGAAAGCCTCGCCACCGAACCGGACATGTCCCCGGAACTGCGCCAAGTGATGCTCAACACCGCCCTCGCCGATGCCGAACGGATGCGCAAGTTGATCCAAGACTTCCTCACCCTGTCTCAACTCGAAAGCGGCCGCGTGGAATGGAACCCTGAACCGTTGCTGATCGAAGAATGCGTTGAATTGGGGGTGAGCAATGTGCGATCGCGCTACCACGGCAGCCGCATCCCCCACATCGACATTCAACTCGCCCCCGACCTCCCCCTCGTCCAAGCCGATGGTGAATGGTTCGTCGAAGTTCTCGCCAAACTCCTCGACAACGCCTGCAAATTCACCCCCCCCGACGGCAACATCATCCTCGTCGCCCGCCAAGATCAAGCCGGACAAATCACCCTGTCCATCACCGACAACGGCCGCGGCATCGAACCCAACCGCCTCGAAACCGTCTTCGATCGCTTTTACCAAGAAGAAGGCGCTCTCCAGCGCACCACCGGCGGCACCGGCCTCGGC
>CAZCWE010000530.1:0-2640 GCA_964502285.1 uncultured Spirulina sp.
CCCACTCGGAACCCACCTACACCGAAGCGGGGGTTGTCCATGTGGGCATCCCCAATATGCCCGGCGCTGTGCCCTGGACGGCCACCCAAGCCCTCAACAACAGCACCCTGCCCTATACCCTGCAATTGGCCCAAGGGGGCGAAGCTGCGATCGCCCAAAACCCCGCCCTCAGCAAGGGCTTAAATGTCAAACACGGGCAACTCATCCACCCCGCCGTCCGTGACGAGTTCCCCGATTTGGTGTGAGGCTATCAAAACCAAGGGGTGAGCAAAAACCCTGAGGGGTGAGCAAAAACCCTGAGGGGTGAGCGGAGTCGAACCCCGGCAGCCCCAGACTTCGACTCCGCTCAGTCTTCAGTAGTGCATTTTCTGCTCAATCTTCAGGGTATTGACTGCTCAGTCTTCAGCAGATTGCAAAAGATGCCCTGCCCAATCGAGGGTGAAATAGGGCGCGATCGCATCCCCTTGGATCACCTTCAGGGGCTTGTCCGGTTCGCCCAGATGATCCACCACCAGTGCCGCTGCGCCAAAGTATTGACCGTGGGTATAGTCGTGGGTGGTGATCAGGGTGGTGAGTCCGGCGGCCGTGGCTGCGGTTAAACCCTGGGCAGAATCTTCCACAACGAGACAAGCCGAGGCCGGTAGATCTAAGTGCTGCAAAACATAGTGATAGACATCCGGCGCGGGTTTTTTCGCAGGCACCATATCCCCTGCTGCAATCACCTCAAACCAGGCCGGATCAAGGTGGGTTTCCAACAGGGCCATGGCGTTGGGGAGGGCGCTGGTGGTGGCGATCGCTAACCGTACCCCGGCCTCCCGTGCTGCGGTGATTAAACGTTTCACGCCTGGACGCAAAGCGATCGTCCCGGCTGTCATGAGGGCTTGATAATGCTCGTTTTTGTGGCGATGGAGACGAGCGATAAAAGCTTCGGGAGGGTCGGGGATGGGAGTATCGGATTGAGCGGTTTTCCAGTAGTAATGGATGCGCTCTTTGCCGCCCCCAATGGAGAGGAGTTTACGATAGTCAGCAATTGACCATTCCCACTCTAGACCGGCTTCGGCAAAGGCTTGGTTAAAGGCGACCCGATGACCGTCGCGCTCGGTTTCGGCCAGCGTACCATCAACATCAAAAATCAGGGCTTGGGGAAGGATCATTGCTCTGGCCTACCGTGGCTCGTTGCCTTGGATCTTAGCATCTTGATTCCGATCGCTTGGCAATACTTGTGACTCAACCGCAGGAACCGGAGGGGATAGTACAGCCCATAGAGCCAGGGGGGGAGTTCGATCCAGTCGAGGTCGCGCTCGTTAATCGGCAGCAGCAGGGTGAGGAGCGATCGCACCTGTTGCGGTGGGGTTTGGAGACGGAGGGGAAAAAGGCGGTTTTCCAAAACCGTGGTGTCAGTTGGGTGGGGTTCAGTGAGGCGATCGCACCGTTCCGCCACGAGTTCGCCCAGGGCGCGATCGCGCTCCAGCTCGGCTCGTAACTCCTTCGGCAACGTCACCCCCAGCACCCGCTCCACCAACGCCAACCCCAACAGCAGCACCCGTTCCCCGCGATAGGCCCGACACCGCTCCCACAGATCCCCCCAATCCAAATCCGGATAGGCCCGCACCGCCGCCGCCACATCGCAGAGATGCTGCAACTCCAGCCAACCATCCTTCGCCCCGTTCAAACAGAGCAGGAGGATCAAGTCTTCCGGGCAAAGTTGCGGAAAGGTGAGGCCCTGATGGGTGACGAGGTGCGATCGCGCCATCACCGCCGCCACAGGCAATTGACAGGCAAAATAAGCCGGAGCAACGCGCCAATGGAGGTCAATCTGTACGCCAGTTTTGGGATGGTGCAACACGGTTTCGTAGTGGGTACACCAGCGGCGTTGCTGTTGACGGAGCGAGAGGCGATCGCAGCATTGATACCCCTGCCCCTCTAGCCACGCCTGCACCTGCGCCACCTGATCCGCCTCCACCAACAGATCCAAATCCCGGATGCGCCGCTGGGTGACATTGCCGTAGAGCGACAGGGCCAAGGTCACCCCCTTCACGGGCAACAGTGGCCAGGATTCACGAGCGGCAGCCTGGAGCAGGTGACGCAGGGTGATCAGAAGTTGAAAATTGCGCTGGGTGTGGTGGTGAAATTGGGCAGTCCAACGGGTTTGTAAATCGGGGGGGATTTGCTCCCATTGGTTCCCTTTGAGGCTGTGGTAGAGCAGGGGAAACAACCCATGCCAAGCAGCCAAATCGCCCAAGGCGGCCCAATCAAAATCAGGGGGCAACGCTGCCGTTAAGGGTTCGGGATGGAAGTGCGATCGGCAAGCGGCCAGCAACAGATCCAGGGGGCGCAGGGGCTGAGGGGCGATGGCTATGGGTTGACGGGTTGCATGGCCCATTGGGTTTCAGTGTGGGTGTATAGGTGGCGGGTTTGGGGATCGCCTCGCAACATTAAATGATCGACCTGTTGGGCGGTGAACAGCAACAGACAAAAGGCGGCAGGGGGCTGGTGCGGATCGACGGCGATCGCACTGTCCCCATCTTGCACCGGCTGCTTGGGCGTGGGCCAACCGAACTGAGCGCGGGCATTGTCGGAAATCCCCTGCCACAGGGTAAGACGTTCGGCCTGTGTTTCAGGATTCCCTAAATCGGCGGG
>CAZCWE010000531.1:0-2633 GCA_964502285.1 uncultured Spirulina sp.
TTCTTAGGAAGCCCCCACTGTACCTGTACTCAGGTCAGTGGGGGGAGGATGTCACCGAGCTAGGGGATGATCGCAAATCCACAAACCCTCCCTGAAATATTCTATGCTTTCAGTGGGCAGTCCATCAAAAGCATTGGATTGTCAGCCCCTGTTCACCGAAGACCACGCCATTGACGCACACCAGTATGGGCCCCAAGCCAACCATTGCCATCTCTCACCTCGGCTGCGAAAAAAATCGCATTGATTCCGAACATATGCTCGGTCTCCTCGCCCAATCCGGGTATCAAGTCGATGCCAACGAAGATCTGGCCGACTATGTCATTGTCAACACCTGTAGCTTCATCCAAGCGGCGCGGGAAGAGTCCGTGCGCACCTTAGTCGAACTCGCCGAAGCCGATAAACGTATCGTGATCACGGGCTGCATGGCCCAGCATTTTCAAACAGAACTTTTAGCAGAATTACCCGAAGCAGTTGCAGTAGTGGGCAGTGCCGACTACCATAAGATAGTTGATGTTATTGAGCGAGTAGAATCTGGCGAGCGGGTCACGGAGGTTTCCCCAGAGCCAACCTACATTGCTGACGAAACCACGCCCCGCTACCGCACTACCACTGAGGGAGTTGCGTATTTACGGGTTGCCGAAGGGTGTGACTATCGCTGCGCATTTTGTATTATTCCGCACCTGCGCGGCAACCAGCGATCGCGTTCAATCGAATCTATCGTCACTGAGGCGAAAGTTCTTGCCGATCAAGGCGTACAGGAGTTAATTTTAATCTCTCAAATCACGACCAATTACGGAACAGATATTTACGGCGAACCCAAACTAGCAGAACTCCTGCGAGCGTTGGGCGATGTCGGTGTGCCGTGGATTCGGATGCACTATGCCTATCCCACGGGTCTGACCCCCAAAGTCGTGGCCGCGATGCAAGAAACCCCCAACGTTCTGCCCTATTTAGATTTGCCCCTACAACATTCCCACCCGGAAATTCTGCGGGCAATGAATCGGCCATGGCAAGGGCGCATTAATGACGATATTATGACCCGGCTGAAAACGGCCTTACCCAATGCGGTGATGCGAACCACCTTTATTGTCGGGTTTCCCGGTGAAACGGAGCACCATTTTCAACACTTGTGCGAGTTTGTCGAACGCCACGAGTTTGATCATGTCGGCGTTTTTACCTTCTCTCCGGAAGCGGAAACACCGGCTTACCATCTGCAAGATCAAGTCTCCCAAGACGTGATGGATGACCGGCGCGATCGCCTCATGGCGATTCAGCAACCGATTGCTGCGCGTCGCAACCAGGCTGAAATTGGTAAAACGGTGCCGGTCTTAATCGAACAAGAGCATCCTGAAACTGATCTGTATATTGGGCGATCGCCCCGGTTTGCCCCGGAGGTTGATGGTCTGGTCTATGTCAACGGAGCCGCTCAGTTGGGACAAATCATCCCCGTCCGGATCACCGATGCGGACATCTACGACCTCCACGGGACAGTTCTCTAAGCAGACTTTCCCCGCCTTCCTTGCACCTCCCTCCTTGACCGATGGGCGATCGCGTTACCGAATGCTGACCTCACCCATTCACAAATCAGGTTAAGTTTTTTAAACTAGACGGAAACCAAAGTAAGAATACTTATGACAATTTCTTTTGCAAGTCTTGGACTGTCAGAGCGTTGTGTTGAGCAACTCTCCGAGATCGGGTTTGAAACCCCCACGGACATTCAAGCACAAGCGATCCCCCAAATCTTGGCGGGCCGTGATGTGGTGGGTCAGTCCCAGACTGGAACCGGAAAAACCGCAGCCTATTCGCTGCCGGTGCTCGAACACATCGATCCGCAGGACGGAACAGTCCAAGCCTTGATTTTGACCCCCACACGGGAACTGGCTCAACAAGTGGCCCAAGCCGTGACCGATTTTGCCGTGAGCCGTCGCGTTCACGTCCTCACGGTCTGTGGGGGTCAATCCATCGAACGACAAATTCGGAGCCTGCAACGCGGTGCTCAGATCGTCGTCGGTACTCCTGGCCGAGTAATTGACTTGCTCGATCGTCAAAAGCTGAAGCTCGATACCCTCAAATGGGTGATCTTAGACGAAGCGGATGAAATGCTCAGCATGGGCTTCATTGACGATGTGATCAAGATTATGAAAAGCACCCCGGACACCCGGAAAACAGCGTGCTTCTCGGCAACGATGCCCCGTGCCATTCAAGATTTGGTGCAAAAATTCCTCAAATCCCCCGCGACAGTGACGGTCAAACAGACCAACGCTGCCCCGATGCGGATTGAGCAACGGGTTTACATGATTCCCCGCAGTTGGACGAAAATCAAAGCACTCCAACCGATTTTGGAAATCGAAGAGCCAGAACGCGGCATTATCTTTGTGCGGACCAAGCGTTCAGCGGCGGAAATTACCATCAAACTCCAGGGGGCTGGCTTGACTGTGGATGAATACCACGGTGACTTAAGCCAAGTCCAGCGGGAACGGTTGGTGCAACGCTTCCGTAATGGTCAAGTGCAACTTGTGGTTGCCACGGATATCGCCGCTCGCGGTTTGGACGTGGAAGATCTCAGCCATGTGATCAACTACGACCTGCCCGACAGTGCGGAAACCTATATTCACCGCATCGGCCGGACTGGC
>CAZCWE010000532.1:0-2625 GCA_964502285.1 uncultured Spirulina sp.
ATGATCGCTTTGCACCAGAGCACCTTCGCCAAACTAGAGGTAGCACTCTGCACCAGATGATCGGGCGGAGCCAAGGATGTGAGCACTTTTTTTACGGTTTTGCCGCGATCGTCGTTGTAAAGCAAAGCAGGCACAAGGGGCTGACCCGTGCGATCGCATAGGATTACAGTAGAAGACGTGCCATTAATGGCCAGGGCAGCGGTCTGTTGCCGGACGGCGATCGGGATCGCGTCCAGTAACGACGTTAACCCCCGTTGCCATGACGCAGTTTCACCCCCATCTGTCCAGGGAACTTGTGCCGTTGCGATCGCATCACCAAGAGCGGTGATAGCCACCAAACGCGCTCCCGATGTCCCAAAATCTAACCCGATATAAATCTTCATGCTCTGGATTCACTCCCAATATTTTTCCTAAGAACTATGGAGGGGGGAAACTCAAAAAAGTTTGAGTAGGGTATGATTAAACCACTTTGCACTGCTTACCTTCAGTTGCCGAAACAGGCTATGGATCTCAAAAGCCACCAGTTCATTGCATTTTTTGACCCTGAACAAGCTGAGGAACTGTCAGCACGGGCGATCATTGAAACCTTTTCAGATCATGTTGTCATTTTTGAAGAAGGTGAAGTTTCAGACTATCTTTACCTTGTTTTAGAAGGCACGGTGCTCTTCCGAAAACATACAATTAATGATCACTATCAAATCGTCGCCCAAGCCAATTCTAATGACTTCTTTGGTGAATTTGGCATTTTAGACGGTAAGCCCCGCAGCGCTCAAGCCATGGTCTGCGAAGGTGCAACCCTCGCAAAATTCCCCCGTAACGTTCTGATTGAGATTCTCAACAATACGAAAGGCGAAACGGTTCTTCACCTCTTTAATTTTATTATTCAACGCCTACGCACCACCACGGAAGAGTTTGTCAAGCAAGTCACCTACAAAGACAAAATGGTGTTGCTCGGCGAAATGGTGAACACGATCATCCACGATTTCAAAAGTCCCCTCAGTAGCATCAACTTATCAAGTAGTATGCTACGGGAAATGTACGAAGATGACGAAGACACGATCGAATGGTGTGAGCTTATTCAACAGCAGTCGATTCGGATGGCTGCAATGGCGGAAGAGTTGCTGGAGTTCTCCCGTGGGAGTGCCAATCTTCATAAACAAGATATTAATTTAACGGCGGCTCTCCATCGCTTTGAAAAGCTGAATCGCATCTATTTGTCTCAGGCTGCTGTGACGTTTGTTTTAAGCTGTCCTGAGGTTCTCACCATCGAAGCGGACGAGAATAAGTTAATGCGGGCGCTGCAAAATTTAGTGGTCAATGCGGTGGAGGCATTGGATGGTGAGGGGGGCGAAATTCGCATGACCGTCACAACAGGAAAAGTGGGGGTGACGATCGCGATTCAAGACAATGGCCCGGGTATTCCGCCGGAAATTCGCGAGACGTTTTTTGAAGCGTTTGTCACCCACGGGAAAAAGCGCGGCACGGGGTTAGGGACAGCGATCGCAAAATCGATCATTGATGCCCACCAAGGTCAAATCCGCTTTGAAACCAAAGTGGGCCAAGGCACGACCTTTTTTATTCAACTGCCCTTCCAAAGCTCCCAATTTCTCTAAGCTCTGCGCCGGAGATTATCGAGGGCGATCGCCTCACGCCCCAGGCTGCACCGCGTGACAGTCGGGGCAATGCGTCGCCCCCTGGCGCAAAGGATAGCCGCAGTGAACACAGAGGGTATAGTGACCGGGAGTGAGATCCTGCTGCACCGTCACCCGTTCATCAAACACAAAACATTCCCCTTGCCAAAGGCTTTGCTCTGGGGGAATCTGGTCTAAATAGTTGAGAATGCCGCCCTGGAGGTGATAGACCTCCGGAAACCCCTGCTGAAGGAGATAGGAGGTGGCTTTTTCGCAACGAATGCCGCCGGTACAAAACAGCGCAACTTTGGGATGGGCTTGGGGATCAAGGTGCGCTTGCACGTAGTCGGGAAATTCGCGGAAGGATGCGGTGTGGGGGTCTTGCGCACCTTGGAATGTGCCGATTTCCACTTCGTAATCGTTGCGGGTATCAACAAGCACCACATCAGGCTGCGTGATTAACCTGTTCCAATCTTCCGGGGCGACGTAAGTGCCGACGGCTTGGTTGGGGTCAGCGTCGGGAATGCCAAAGGTGACGATTTCGGCTTTCTGTTTGATTTTGAGGCGTTGGAAGGGGGGCGTGGGGGTGGTGACGAATTTGGGGGCAAGGTCGGTAAAAGGGGGCAGGGTGCGCAGGTCTGCGATCGCGCCATCCACCGCAGCGGGAGAGCCTGCGATCGCGCCATTAATCCCCTCAGTCGCCAATAACAACGTTCCCTGCACCCCCCACCCCCGGCTCCGATCCCGCAGTTGCGCAATCCAGTCTTCACAATCCGGCAAGGGAACAAATTTATAAAAAGTGGCGATAATTTGGGCCATGGGTTTCCGTCAAACAGCAGAACGCAGGGAAGGACTGGCAAAAATTCTAGCAAAAGACTGGACAATCCTTCTAGAGACTGTATAATGGCTAATGCGCCACAAAACGCGCCACCCAAACACGGGGGTTTAGCTCAGTTGGTAGAGCGCCTGCTTTGCAAGCAGGATGTCAGCGGTT
>CAZCWE010000533.1:0-2622 GCA_964502285.1 uncultured Spirulina sp.
CCCCGCAATGTTCCCCATAGACCAGCGACGGCATCACCCGCACCACCCCACAGCCCAGCCCCGCCAACCCCTCCCCCAAGGTCATCAACCACTGGGGCGTTACCTCCCACCCTTGGATCTGTTGACGCACCTTCTGGGCAATATGACGCACCACCTGGTATTGACGACTATCAAAATGCAGCGACCCATCCAACAACCCCAACAGCAACGGCTCCCGCTCACTCACGGCGGCCAAAAAATCCGTCAACACATCCGCCGAAATCACCAGCGCTGGTGCAATCCGCTCACCTTCACGGGCTAGCCGACTCAAGGCTGCGGCACCATCACCAACCTGTTCACGATCCAAAACAGAAGAACGATCCAACCCAACGATATGCATCGGTCTAACAACGTGAAACGATATGGGATTAACAACAGGCGATCGCTGCTCACCGCACCGTGCCGATTCAATGCATGAAGCCCATGGGGGTAAGTTCCTGCTTGCAGCGCAAGGGTCTCACCGGTTGATTCTATGCCATCAGTATCGCCCGCAATGGGCCCGGCTGTAAGTATCTAGGCTACTCATCTAGCGTGATTGTCAACACCGCATCTCCAGAGCCAGACTCTCGCCCGGCTGCGATCGCGCCCCCCACCGCAACCGCGCCCCCTGTGGACTCCGATCCTGCTGTGGTACGCTGCAATTCTACCCCTTTGGTTTCAGCACGGCTTGTCTACACTGCACAGAAACCAGAGCATCGTCGCATTATTCTGCGGTTGCTGACGGCATGATTAACCGGATTAGCACAGGGTTGATGAGGTCTGCGCAGGGGCTCACCTGCTGACAGGAAACAGACGTGATACACCCTAACACTTAATGTTGTCCTGACAAAGCCGAGCCGCTTCGCCGGGTCAGTCTTGAAATCACAAACTCTAATTTCAATCTCGCATCAGAACAGCCGCTGATCTTTTGCTTTTCTTAATATCAAACTTGACAAAATCTCAGTGAACTAGACTTTTTTCGACTTTGCTGTAAAATTTAAACCCAAAATCCAGACACTAACCACCCCCTTGTTAATTGTGGAAAAAACCGCCGCCAATTCCGTCGAACTCACCCAATCTCAATCCGTTGAGACTCCTGATCTGGGGCCGACACTGCACATTATCGGAGGACATCCCCTCTCTGGCCATGTCAAAATCAGCGGGGCCAAAAATTCAGTCCTCGCCATCATGGCCGCCACGCTCCTGTGCCCCGATGACTGCATTCTCCGCAATGTCCCGAACCTGACGGACATTCAACGGATGAACCAAGTGCTCGAATCCCTCGGCATTAAAATCCAACACGAAGGCGATCGCTTAACCCTCGACACGCGGCACATCAGCACCTCCAAAGCCCCCTACGAATTAGTCTCAAAACTCCGCGCCAGTTTCTTCATCATCGGGTCTCTCGTTGCTCGCCTCGGCACAGCCCGCGTGCCGCTACCGGGAGGCTGTGCGATCGGGGCGCGTCCCGTGGATCTCCATGTGCGGGGCCTCCAAGCCCTCGGAGCCCATGTGCGCATTGAGCACGGCATCGTCCATGCCGACGTTCCCGGCGGGCGGCTGAAGGGGGGAAATATTTACCTTGACTATCCCAGCGTCGGAGCGACCGAAACCCTGATGATGGCCGCCACCCTCGCCGACGGTGAAACCATCATCGAAAACGCCGCCCAAGAGCCCGAAGTCGCCGATCTCGCCAACTTCTGCCGCGCCATGGGCGCGAAAATTCGCGGCGCAGGCACGAACACCATCACCATTGTTGGGGTTCCCCACCTCCACAGCGTCGATTACTCAATCATTCCCGATCGCATCGAGGCCGGAACCTTCCTCGTCGCGGGTGCGATCACCCAGTCGGAACTGTCCATCGGCCCGGTGATTCCGGACCACCTCAGCCCCGTCATTGCCAAACTGCGGGAAATGGGGTCTGAAGTCGTCGCCGAAGGTTTGAATCAACTGCGGATCATCCCCAACAGCCGCAAAGCCACGGACATTGAAACCCTCCCCTATCCCGGTTTTCCCACGGATATGCAGGCGCAATTCATGGCCCTGATGACCCTCTGTGAAGGCAACAGCGTGATCACAGAAACGGTGTTTGAAAACCGGATGCGCCATGTGGCGGAACTGGTGCGGATGGGCGCAGACATTCGAGTCAAGGGACAAAACGCAATTATCAAAGGTGTGCCGTTTCTGTCCGGTGCGCCGGTGCTGGCGACGGATCTACGGGCATCGGCGGCGCTGGTGTTGGCGGGCTTGGCGGCCAATGGCAAAACGATCGTTAAAGGTCTCCATCACCTCGATCGCGGCTACGATCACCTCGAAACGAAACTCCAAGGCATCGGAGCCAAGCTAGAGCGCGTCGCTGCCCCAGAAAACAGCGAAGCCTAGACGACTTCCCCCCATCGCAAGACTCGCACCGGTTTCCCATCGAAAACAAGGGTGCTGGATCATTCGGAGTGAAGCGGGTGCGAGGGTGCGGCGGGGGAAACAAGGCGGCATCTAGCGCAACATCTCAAGGATCGATGTTGCGCTGTGGATGGTGCTTATCACTCTGAAGGAAGAAAAACTGAGGGCTTCACTGAGGGCTGAGCGGAGTCGTTCGCGTAGCGT
>CAZCWE010000534.1:0-638 GCA_964502285.1 uncultured Spirulina sp.
GTAGTGGGTGCGGGCGATCGCCAAGGGCAACACGGTGATCACCAGCAGGGGCGCGATCGCCCAATGGAGCGACACCAACAGCCCCGCCGTAATCCCCAGCCCTAACCCCTGCTGCACCAAGCTCGTCAAGTGATTCATGATCGCCGCCGGGCGGTAGGGGGCTTCGCGTTGGGCGGCGTGGAGGCTCTCATAATATTGGGCGTTTTCGTAATATTCCAGGTCTACGGCAATGGATTGGGCGTGCAAAATATCCTGCACGTAGTCGGTGATCTGCTGCTGTTGAGCGTCACTCACCACCCCCGCCACGGTGCTACAGGCTGCCGTCATAATTTGCACCGCCCCCAGCCCCAAGACGAACCATCCCCACACCGCCTGCCCCGGCTCCGGCTGGGTCAAAATGTCGATTAATTGCTTGACCAGCACCAAATTGGCGAAGGGTAAGAGGCCTTGAATCAGGGCGAGGCTGAGTTGGGCGATCGCCCAGCCTTTGCCGCTCTGCCAAATGAGGCGTAGGGCCTGTTGCACTAAGTGCCACCGTTGGCGCATCGCCGCGAGCACCGAAACTTATCGCACCCGGAAGGAATTGACCACGGCTTGAAAGCGATCGCTCAACTGTTGCCAACGCCGCTCTGGGGTGG
>CAZCWE010000534.1:648-2622 GCA_964502285.1 uncultured Spirulina sp.
GAGAGGTTAAACGTGTAGAGTTTTTGATTATGAATCACCACATTGGCCAGATTGTGGCGATTTTGCCCATCGGGAAACGTGACCGCATATTCCAAGCGGTAGTAGGTTTCGCCCTCATTTTCGGCTGAGTCCGCATTGATGAATTCCACCTGACGCTTGAGGGGATTATCTTGCGCCTGTTTAAAAAAGCGATAGCCCACTTCCGTCGGCGTGCCCAATTCCTTGAGGGTTTGCCCCGCCGGAACATCACTGACGATCAGGCTGACATTTTCCGTGCGCTCTACCGTATCCCGCAGCACCAATTTCACCCCCGGCGACGCATTCTGCACCTCCACTTCGACCCATCCCCTGGGATACAGAAACTGATATTGACCGTTGGTATAGGGTTGCAATCCGGCGATCGCGCTCGTGCAACTCGTACAGAACAGGATCACGGCGAACAAAAAACCAAAAAGTCGGGCAGGTCGAAACATGGTGAATTTTGCGATCAGTTGAATTGTCATGATTGTACCAAGGGCAGATCCCGCCATCTCCTCAGATTGCCCCCGCGATTCAAAGCCATACGCTACGCTAAAGGCGTGATTTTTAGGATGGTGGGATAGTGGCATCTCAATATCGTTTGTCTTGGCATAGTCAGCTCGCGGAAATTCCTCAAGCCGCCTGGGATGCGCTGGCATTACCCTTGGCGACTCCGTTTTTAGAGTGGGAGTGGCTGCATAATTTGGAAACCTCCGGCAGTGTGACGGCGCGGGCGGGATGGCAACCCTGTCACCTCACCCTATGGCGCGATCGCACCTTAATCGGCGCAGCCCCCCTCTACATCAAGAGTCATAGTTACGGTGAATTTGTTTTTGATCATCAATGGGCGGATCTCTCCCATCGTTTGGGCGGCTCCTACTATCCGAAACTGTTGGGCATGACCCCGATTACGCCCACGGTGGGCTATCGCTTTTTAATTGCTCCCGGTGAGGATGAAGCAGCGGTGACGGCTCAGATGATGCGCGAGATTGATCGGTTTTGCGATCGCAACAAACTTTCTGGCGTGAATTTTCTCTTTGTTGACCCCGATTGGCGACCCCTCGCCGAACGATGCGGCCTCAGTGCTTGGCTCCACCACAGCTACATTTGGAGCAGCCACGACTTTCAAAGCTTCGATGACTATCTAAAAATCTTCAACTCCAACCAGCGCAAAAACATCAAACGCGAACGTAAAGCCGTCCAAAAAGCCAACCTCCGCATCGAAACCCTCACCGGCGACGCGATCCCCCATCACCTTTATTCCAACATCTACAACTTCTACAGCAGCACCTGCGAAAAGTTCTATTGGGGCAGTAAATACCTAACGCGCAAATTTTTTGAACAGCTTTATCCCAATTACAGCGATCGCGTCGTTCTTTTCGTCGCTTACCCCGAAGATCAGATTGATCCAAAACCGGTTGGAATGTCCTTTTGTCTCCGCAAAGGGACGCAAATGTACGGCCGCTATTGGGGCTGTTTTGAAGAATACGACTGCCTCCATTTTGAAACCTGCTATTACAAACCGATTGAGTGGGGCATCAGCCAAGGCATCACCATGTACGACCCCGGCGCAGGCGGCCGACACAAGCGGCGGCGCGGCTTTCCCGCCACCCCTAACCACAGCCTCCACCGCTTCTACGAACCCCGCATGAGCCAAATCCTCCGCGCCTACATCCCCGAAATCAACGACATGGAACAACAGGAAATCGACGCGATCAACAACGATCTCCCTTTCAATAAACAGGAAATCAAACTCTTTTAATCGGCAGGTCAAGCCCACAGGAGCGGGTTGAGATTCTTGAGAGGGCTGAGATTCTTGAGAGGGCTGAGCTTTCTGAGAGGGCTGAGGGTCGTCGAAGCCCGGCCACGCCAGCCTTCGACTCCGCTCAGGCTTCGACTCCGCTCAGGCTTCAGGTTGCTCAGGCTTCAGGTTGCTCAGGCTTCAGGTTGCTCAGG
>CAZCWE010000535.1:0-2116 GCA_964502285.1 uncultured Spirulina sp.
TACATTCATCCACGCCAATCCCTTGGCCCGGCGTGATCCCCCAGGTCACCGTTGGCGCAATCTCCGCCGCATCAAATTGAACAACATCGTCATACTCCGCATCCCCATCGGAGCGGATACTCTCCCACCACGCCACGGCTTTATCCCAATCCTCACCCTTGGGGGCAAAGTCGCGCCCGTTGAGGTAGTCGTAGGTGGTTTGGTCGGGGTTGACGTAGCCACAGCGCGCGCCCCCCTCAATGGACATATTGCACACCGTCATCCGCTCTTCCATGGACATCGCCGCAAAGGTCGTCCCTGCGAATTCGTAGGCATACCCCACGCCGCCCTTCACGCCCAATTTACGGATGATATGCAAGACCACATCTTTGGCATAGACCCCAGGGCGCAGCGTGCCGTTGACTTCGACGCGGCGCACCTTCAACTTAGCGAGGGCGAGGGTTTGGGAGGCGAGAACATCGCGGACTTGGGACGTGCCAATCCCGAAGGCGATCGCCCCAAACGCGCCATGGGTGGAGGTGTGGGAATCGCCGCAGGCCACGGTCATCCCCGGTTGCGTCAGGCCCTGTTCCGGGGCGATGACATGGACAATGCCTTGGTTGCCGGAGCCAACGTTATAGAAGCGAATGCCGTGCTCTTGGCAACTCTGTTCGAGGGCTTGGATCATTTCTTCGGCGAGGACATCGGCGAAGGGGCGGGCTTGGTTTTCCGTGGGGACGATGTGATCAACGGTGGCGACGGTGCGATCGGGGAACAGCACGGAAAGGTTGCGATCGCGCATCATCCCAAAGGCTTGGGGGCTGGTGACTTCATGGATTAGATGCAGACCAATAAAAAGCTGGGTTTGCCCCGATGGCAATGTCCCGACGGTGTGCAAATCCCAAACTTTATCAAACAGCGTGCCCTTACTCATAGTCCCTGGGTTGAAGTGCTAAATGGTGCGCCACAACCGCCCAAACCGTGACGGACTCTAGCAGTTATGGTCATAGACTCCAAATTATATCGCCAGTTCGAGCGATCGTGCTACAATGCGTCACGGTAAGCGGACGTGGCGGAATTGGTAGACGCGCTAGATTTAGGTTCTAGTATCCTTGATGTGAGAGTTCGAGTCTCTCCGTCCGCATTGAATTTCAAAAAAGGGAAAAGGATCGCGATGTTCTCCCCCTAACATCAATCCAAAAATTGCTTCAATTTGTTGAAGAATGGGTGAACATCCTCATGTATAGCAGTGGGCAAGTTTGTTAGGACAGTTAATCAGCGCACCCTGAGGATCGTCGTTGGTAGAGCCTCCCGTGAGGGATAGCACCCAACGTCAAGACTCGCAATCCAATCCGTAGAGAGCTACGGGAATGGGGGGTGGGCCACCGTGGCGATATATTTTTGACGCTCTTCGGCCATGGCGATCTTGACTCGATCCACTTCCGTTTGAACCTGTGACCATAATTCGGCCACCCCGTCGCTGATCTGCGATCGCCCCAACCCCTCCAAAGCTTGACAGAGATCCGCCAAATAGTTCGCCCCCAACGATGCACTACTGGACTTCAACGAATGGGCCGCCCGATAGAATGCTTCGTAATCCAATTGTTCAACCCCAGTTGCGATCGCACTCATCAGATCCGGCACAATTTCCAGATAGGAATCAATCAAATCCAGCATTAAATCATTCGCACCCTCACCCCCCATCAGGCGCAGTTCTTCTAAAACCGCCGCATCCAGCACCGATGCCGTTGGTTCCGGTCGCTGTTGCAGCACCTCAAGGTTATGTTGACGCACGGTTTTGAGTGCCTCGATCAAGGCCGGTAAGCGAATCGGCTTACTGAGGTAATGATCCATCCCCGCCTCTAGGCAAGCGGCGCGATCGCCCTGCATCGCATTCGCCGTCATCGCAATAATATAAGGGCGTTGGGCCTCCGGCCATTCACTACAAATATGGCGCGTCGTCTCCAAGCCATCCATCTCCGGCATCTGCACATCCATCAGCACCACATCATAGGACTGCCGCGCCAACGACTCCAGCACCTCCAACCCATTCGCCGCCACATCCGCCCGATAGCCCAGCTTCTGCAAAATGCTCAACGCCACTTTTTGGTTCACCACATTATCTTCCGCCAACAGA
>CAZCWE010000535.1:2168-2603 GCA_964502285.1 uncultured Spirulina sp.
TTTCACAAGCGCATTATACAGTTGGGACTGTTTAATCGGCTTTTGGAGATACCCCACCACTGAACTGAATTGATCCGATGCTTTTGCCGTTCCCAACGCACTAATGGACATCAACATCACGATCGGCAGTTTCGGCCATTGCGTTTGTACCTGTTTCACCAGGGTTTCACAGTCACAATCTGACAAATTCATGTCAACCATCATCACATCGACATCCTGACCTGCCGAATGACGGGTGCAGTAGTCAAGCGCGGCTAACCCCGACTGCTCCACATGGGACTGCATCCCAAAACCACGCAGTTGCAGCGATAACACCTTTAGATTAGTCGCACTGTCATCAACGATTAACACCCGTTTCCCCTGGAGCAGATTGGTATCGAGGGAGTCTGGATAGATCGGCACTGCCGCGTCAACATGGGTTGGAATCGTGAAATG
>CAZCWE010000536.1:0-1495 GCA_964502285.1 uncultured Spirulina sp.
TGGGTGAGTTCAATCACGTCATATTCTGGGTGACGGTATTGATCGAGGAGGGTGGGGAGTTGTTTAATGCGGTTGTCTTTTTCGGCGATCGCAGCTTGGGCAGCGGCTTGGGCGGTTTGGCTCTGGCGGAGGGTTTGTTTAAGTTCGGCCTGTTCGCGATCGCGCTGGTCGCGGCTGGGGCGCAGTGCGTCGTATTCGGCTTGGAGGGCTTCCCGTTGCTGGCGGAGCGTGGCGAGTTGGCGGCGATCGCGTTCCCATTGCTGCTGCACTCGCCAGCCCACGCCCCCCGCTGCCAACCCGCCCCCCAACAACATCACCGTCCAGAGGCGATAAAACGGAGCCGTCCCCTGAGCAGAGAGCGGTGCTTGACCCCAGCGGCGCAGGTCATGGAGTAAGCTGGGCCCATCATCCGTGGGCCGATTATGCCAATAGGTGCGGTGAATCTGGTGGAGGGCGATCGCTTCAAAGCTGATCAAGACGATCCCTAATCCTAGCCATGATTTAAACGTTCGGGAAAACACGACGTTGCTCTAATTTTGCCCGGAGTTTTATCTCGTCATTGTACTGCATCGAATTGTACTGATTTTTAAAGCCCGCGATCGAAGACTTGTTTGATATTGTAGAAACGAGTTCAACTCTCTAAAATCCGTAGAGCATTCCCTGTGATTAAACCTGCCTCCTTGTGGGAATATTTGGCCATCCAAGAAACCATCGTGCCCCTGCGTCCTCTCCGTATTACGGTGGAATCGGAAAATCAAGCGATCGCCGATGTCTTACAGGGCAAGTCTGTCCTGGAAACCTTGAACTATTTAGGAGCCCAAGGCTGGGAACTCGTCGCCGTGACTCCCGGCGGCGATAAAAACTCCCAAGTCTTTTATTTCAAACGCCCCAAACAAGACTAAGCCGCGCTTAATCGCCTCGAAGCGATCGCTAAACCCCATCACCTCCCGCCCCGGAACGCCCCAATGCCCCGTAATTTCAGGCCACCAAGGCGGGTTTCCCCCCCTTGCTGTGTGTCCCCCCATCGACGTTAAAATGTTCGAGATTCCACGTTCACTGCTGAAAATCCCGTGCTATCCTCACTCATCGCAGATTTCCGGATTATTTTCGAGCGCGACCCCGCCGCCCGTAACTGGGTCGAAGTCCTCTTTTGCTACCCCGGTTTACAAGCGCTTCTCGGTCACCGGGTGGCCCATTGGCTTTATCACATCGGCATTCCCTTTCTGCCGCGCTTCTTGTCCCATCTCGCTCGCTTCATCACCGGCATTGAAATCCATCCCGGCGCACAAATCGGCAAAGGGGTCTTCATTGACCACGGTATGGGAGTGGTCATCGGTGAAACTGCCATTGTGGGGGATTATTGCTTGATCTACCAAGGCGTGACCTTGGGGGGAACGGGCAAAGAAAACGGCAAACGCCACCCGACCCTCGGCGAGCAAGTAGTCGTCGGGGCGGGGGCGAAAGTCCTCGGCAACCTGCAAATTGGCAATAATGT
>CAZCWE010000536.1:1505-2600 GCA_964502285.1 uncultured Spirulina sp.
GCGGATTGGGGCCGGATCGGTGGTACTGCGGGATGTACCGTCGGATTGTACGGTGGTGGGCGTGCCGGGCCGAGTGGTGTACCGCTCTGGGGTGCGGGTGAATCCCTTAGAACATGGGAAACTGCCCGATTCTGAAGCGACGGTGATTCGGATGTTGGTCGATCGCATCGAAGCCCTCGAACAACAATTAGAACAATTACAGGATCAGCACGCGGGCACAACATCCCTCGTCCATGCGGCATTGGGAGAACGCCAAGATCCGGTATTGGCTGCGCCGGGCCGGTGTCAGTTGCGCGATCGCGAAATCCTCGAATTTCTCGACGGCTCCGGAATTTAGTAACTGTAGGGTGCTGTTAGCGAAGCGTAACGCACCAGTGGCCGCACTTCGACTACGCTCAGTGCTCACACTATTGCATTTGGATCATTAAAAATGGGTCTGGGTTTGCCTGGAGTCGGGAAACTGTACGGCTCCGGAATTTAGAAAACAGCTCATTGAAGGCTGAGGGTCGTCGAAGCTTCGGTATCCTGGCAAAAAGTGGCCGCACTTCGACTACGCTCAGTGCTCACAATATCGCCTTTGGGTTATTAAAAATGGGTCTGGGTTTGCCTGGAGTCGGGAAACGGTACTGTTGACACAGACCCCCCTCTATCTTGATAATGATAGTTTGTGAAAACTGTCGTAAATCAAAAGACCATTGGCTAACGTTATCGTTATTGGTGCCCAGTGGGGGGACGAAGGCAAAGGCAAGATTACGGATCTGTTGAGTCGTTCAGCAGACGTTGTGGTCCGGTATCAAGGTGGGGTAAACGCTGGACATACTGTTGTTGTCAAAGATCAAACCTTCAAGCTGCACCTAATCCCATCGGGGATCTTATACCCAAAGACACGCTGTATCATCGGTTCGGGGACGGTGATTGATCCGAAAGTCCTGATTGAGGAAATGGATCAACTCGCCACCTTAGGCATTTCCACCGAACATCTTTATATTTCTCAAACGGCCCATGTGACGATGCCGTACCATCGTTTGCTGGATCAAGCGTCCGAAGAGCGGCGCGGTGAGCATAAAATTGGCACGACCAAGCGCGGCATTGGCC
>CAZCWE010000537.1:0-2596 GCA_964502285.1 uncultured Spirulina sp.
CAGGTCGGGGCGCTGGAGATAGTGGAGCCGCTCGAAGGTGCCAAAACGGAGGTGCGATCGGTTCATGCGGATCATCACAGAAGAGCGCGTTGGTGAGGGTTCATCGCCCCGCCACAGTTGTTCCCCCGTTTCAATCAGGCTCAAACAGCGGGAGGTCGTCACCCCCAACCGCGCCAACAGTTCCGCCGCCAACACTTCCCGCACGCCGCCCTTCAGGGTTAACCGCCCATCCGCCGTCCGGGAATAGGGAGTGCGCCCCGATCCCTTCGTGCCAAAGTCGTAGAGCACACCGTCCACGCCCCGCACCTGACCGTAGAGAAACCCACGCCCATCCCCCAATTGCGGGTTATATTGCCCAAACTGGTAGCCGTGGTAGCGCAGGGCGAGGAAGGGGCGCACCCCTTGGAAATGCCCAAAGGCTTCGATAAAGTCGTCATCTCCCACTTGGCGCGGGTCGAGGCCGAGGGTGGGCAAAATGCGATCGTTGCGGAAGCGGAGGATATGCGCTGGAAAGGTGGCCGCTGGGACGCGATCGTAATAGTCATCCCCCAGGTCTTCGAGGGCGGGTTCGTAATTTAAAGTCAGAAAAGCGTTCGCCATCAGTGCAAAGGGGGGTGCAATACCCTTAACATTTTAGGAAGCTTTGTTCAAAAATTAACTCCGGGGGAAAGGATGGCCGATTCAATCATGTATCAAGAGGATGCCTATGTGGTGCTGGAATCAGGGCAGCCAGAACAGGTAATTTTGACCTCGGAAGAACTCTTGACCAAGCTCGAAGGGGTCTTAGCCACCCTCGATACACTGCCCCGCGATCTGCAACGGTTTGCTACCCGCTCCGAGCAGGCCCAACACCTGATGGAAACCAGTTGCGAAATCGACCTTGGCCCCGGCGACTATTTGCAATGGTACGTGGTGCGTCTGGAAAAATAGACGATTCAGAACGGCAACACCACTTCAAACTCCGTCCCCTGACCTACTTGAGATAGGAGTTTTAGCTCGCCATGGTGTTTTTCGACGACAATTTGATAGCTAATCGCCAACCCTAGCCCTGTGCCTTGGCCCACAGGCTTCGTCGTGAAGAAATTATCAAAAATTTTCTGCTGGTTTTTGGGCGGAATTCCCAGCCCGTTGTCAATAATTTTAATGCTCACCCCTTGCCCCGCTTGATACTGCTCTAAATATCGGGTCTCGATCCGAATTTGCGGTGTCCAATGGGGGTCGTTGCCCTGAGCTTTGCGCTCCATGACAGTATCGATCGCATTTGCCAACAAATTCATAAAAACCTGACTCATTTGCCCCGAATAGCAGGCAATTTCCGGCAAATGTTCGTAGTCTCTGATGACACTAATATCATGCTTGAGTTGATTTTCTAAAATGATTAATGTGCCTTCTAAACAGTCATGGATATTAATTAATTGCTGTTTTTGATCATCAATGCGCGAAAAATTACGCAGGCTTGTCACAATTTGAATAAGACGCTCGGAGCTTAACTGGACACTTTTGATGATTTTCGGCGCGTCTTCAATGATGAAATCATATTCAATCTCGTCCTTGAGTTCAGCTAGCTCCTCGTGGTGAGATGCCGGAACTTTCTCTTCTAGGGTTTGGATCAGTTCAATTAAATGATCGTAATAGTCAGCGAGAAATTGGATATTTCCATTCACTGAATTGACGGGATTTTTAATTTCATGGGCGACCCCTGCCACCATGCGCCCCAGACTAACCATTTTTTCCGTTTGCATCCGTTCGGCATAGCTGGTTTCATCCAGGAGTTGGCTCGTCAGTTGATGGATACGGGATTGAGCGAGTAGCAACTGATGCACATCGACTAGATAGTAGGTGCAATCATCTGCGGTCTGGACGAGGATCGGTTCGTAGAGGAATTCCGGCGATCGCTCCAAGGAACGCCTGGCCGCTTCTACGATCGGGGTGGTTTCGGGAAAAATTTCGAGTTCGCCTTGGGTGAAGTGATGCAGCGATCGCACCGGCCGTTTTAAAAACAATTCCAAGGCATAGGGGCGGCTCATCCGCTCTAGAAACCGACGGCGCGAGATCATTCCGAAAAGCTGGCCAGACTCCAATAAGATCACACCGGGTAAAAGGGGATTTTGCTCAAACACCCGCGCCACATCAATCACTAATTGATCCGCTCCAACTTGAGCGGTGTGGCGAGACAGCGCATTCAAATTTGAATCTAGGGCAAAGGGGCGATCGTTCATCCATGCCAAGGGTGATGGAGGGCGATGAGGTTGAGAAGCTAAGGTGTGATTCAAAATAGCACGAGCAGAAATCTGAACCATGGGGTCAAACGGGATAAGCGTCATTGTTTCTACTGTATCCTGCTCTCTTAAATTCTGTCAGATTTTATACTAATTTTTCATTCATTTTTTGAAACTTGATTGCTCTTTAATCTGCTCTTAATTCTTTCTTGCCAAGACATTAATCTTGACTCAAAAGAGTCTTAAACCTCGCAATAATTTAGCCTATTTTGATCCATACAGTGATTCTAAATCAATGAAACCTGAAGCCCTCACCCCCAGCCCCTCTCCCGCAGGCTACTGCTTATACACAAATCCATCTCAAGAGCCTACACCAT
>CAZCWE010000538.1:0-2583 GCA_964502285.1 uncultured Spirulina sp.
GCTGGCATGGTGCAAACTGGCCCAAGGTCGGTTCATAGTGCCGGGGTTGCGATCGCTGCCATCGGGCGCAACAAAAAATTGGGTGGGGCGGCGAAAGAGACCTTGGGCTTGAGTCGATTGGGGCAACAGTTGAGATGCGATCGCAGTTCCTCCTGCTCCTAATAATCCGGCGAGAAAGGTACGTCGTTGAAGCCACCGCATAGACTGTTTCATAAGATGAGATTGATACTCAAAAAGGTTAAAAAATACTATCGGGATCAACGCCTAGCTCTTGAAGTTTGGCGATCAGTTTTTGATTTTTGGCTTGTTCTTGCTCAGCCCGTTGGCGTTCCTGCTCGGCGCGTTGATGTTCCTGCTCGGCGCGTTGGTGTTCCTGGTTAGCGCGTTGATGTTCCTGATCGGCGCGTTCTTCGCCATGGAGGAGCAAATGACCCTCAGCATCCCACCAGCGCAGCCAAGGTAAATCCATCCCCTGATAGATTCCCGGCCAGATTCCCAACTCCACCCCTAACTCTTCAATGGGGAAATGACCCCGTTCGTTTGCAGGCAGGAGTTGATACTTATTTTTCTGTAAAACGTACACTTCAACAGCGGCTTTTTTGACCTCATAAATGGCGTAGTATGCCGGGCGAATTGCCGTTTCGTAGACCCAAAACTTCCCCGTCCAGGGGGTGCGATCCGCCTCAGCGCACTTATCGCGCTCCTCCGCTCCCGTCCCTGACACAAACTCGATCACGATTTGCGGCGGGATAATTTCTTGCCACAGCACATAGGAACGACGGGCTTGACCGTCCAACGTGGGCGGCACATTGCCCACATAAAACCAGTCTGGGGCTTCTGCTCCCCGTTGGGGCGGATCGGTCAGTCGCCAATAAATGCCACTATCTTGACCAATGCAATAGTCCCCCTCCGGATGGACGCGATCCAAGACCGGGCGGATGGATTCGGTGAGCACAATACTTTGGGGATGCTCCTGAAAATTTTTCACAAATGTGCCATCCTCGCAAGGCAGTTGATTGTGATCCGGTAGGGGGGTAAACGCATCGATCGCAGTCATGGGGCAGCGGGTTGATGGATTTGAATAGACCCATGATAGCTTGCTCCCCATTGACCCCATGCCACCCCGCCACCATCCCCACGGATCTAGAGGCGATCGCGCCATCCACGCCACCCACATCCTGGGCAAACTCACTCACCGCAGGGAATAAGCTCCCATCGTTCAGCCCATTTCATCGCGCCACTCTACAGCACTGAATTGCGACCAGTTTCGATCTGGCGGAAAATGGGTCGCCCACCAAAATATTGGTAAATCCGTCGGCGCAACGGCTCCAACGATCTGATCGGAATTTGGACTCTGCTCCGATGCGGCGAGGGACTCCGAAAGAATGCGAAAGTCACTGATATTAGCATCAGCAAAAGGGGGGTCAGCAAATACAATGCCATCACCATCGATCGCATGGACATTTTTCTCAGGCCAGTCTAAATAGGTGGGATTGGCATACTGAATCATGCGGTGAAATGCATTGTTTTGCAGAGTGATTTCTTGCAGTTTCTCGCCACCATCTAAATAGTCATCACTATACCCAATGTCAAAATATTTATTCACTGAAAAAATGTTATTTTTAACCACAACATTTTGAATATTGGTGCTGTAAAAATAGATTCCTCCTGTGACCCAATAGGGCGACTCAGACTCACCCTGACCATAGCCATTATGATGAATTGTATTGTTTTCGATGAAAATATCTTTGCGGAGATTGTCATTATGCCATCGTCCGAAAAGAATTCCCGACCCTAGATTATCGGTAATAATATTATGATGTAAGTGAATATTCTCCATTAGGGGGCCCCCTTCGGCGGCCAAGGCAATCCCAGTTTTACAGGATTTGATGAAATTAAACGCAATTTCTAAATCACCGAGCCGCTCAAAATAACAATCAACATAAATGCCTTGGCTTCCACCGTTATGAAGATAGTTATGATGAACATAGCCATGCCGAGAACTATCTTTGCAGTCAATCAGTTCTTTATCACAATGACTAATTTCGTTATAGGCGAGTTCAAAATGGTCTACAGCACCCACACTTAAGGCTTCATGAGCTCCTTTATCCCGCCGAACTTCATCCGGTTTTAGCCATTGCAATTCTGGGTTATTCGCCCCAACAATTGTGTTGCCAATGGCGCGCAAATGGTGACAGCGTTCAGATTCAAGCACCGGAAAGCCAGCCCCAAATAAAACGCCGCAGGAAAAGGTGTCCCGTGTGGTATTGCCAAAAACATCGATGTGATGACTGCGGCGGACGGCAATACCGGCACTGTGCGATCGCACAATGGTTAAACCAATGACGCGAAGGTGATGCTGTTGATCGATTAAAAGTGCGCCTTGTTCGGGCGGATAGGGGCGATCGCCCACTCCCCAGGGCCCCACTTCGACTAAATTGGCATCAATAATCGGGGTTTCACCCGGATAATTTTGAATGGTAATCCAAGCGGCATCTGTACCCGACGATTGCCAGACAATCGGGGTTGTGATGGCATAGGTTCCGCCGCGTACAAAGAGAGCATCACCGGGTTTTAACCGTT
>CAZCWE010000539.1:0-988 GCA_964502285.1 uncultured Spirulina sp.
ATCCGCTCTTGCCGCCGGGGTACGACCTGCCCCTAGCGGTGGCGATCGCCGCCATGCCCGACCCCCACGCCCCGAATCCAATTCCCGCCTTCCGCTTTCGCCACGCCTTCGCCCCCTTATCGAACGCGATCGCCCCGGCGGATCTCCACCGCTGCTATGGCGCATTGCTCCAAGCCGCTGGCCTGGACTATCGAGGCGAGCAGCAAACCGGAGCCTATAACCTCTTGATGACCCGGCAGTGGATGGTGATTGTGCCGCGATCGCAGGATCATGCCCACGGCATTTCGGTCAACTCCCTGGGATTTGCCGGGACTCTCTTCGTCGCCACCCCCGAACAACGCGCCACTTTAACCGCCCTCGGCCCCCTCGCCCTCCTTGAACAGGTGACAATCCCTCGGCCATAACCCCCGCATGCCAACGCACTTTTCCCCAACCTGTGGAAAACCCGATCGGGTTTTCCACAGGTTTTCCACATTAGGAACAATTGCTCTCTATTATCAATCGTGTCATGAAATTCAATCATGCAGGTCTGTAATAAACATTAGACTTTGCTAAAGTGAAAGGGAATGTAATAAAATTAAACCTTTTTTGCAAGACTGCATCACAGGTGACTGAGTGGCGTTTTTCGTAACGGATGGACTTCTGTATGACACAGGCCTTAACATTGACAACCACGGCACAGGACACCCAAACCCTAAAACAGGTGTGGCAGACTCTTCATGCTGAAAGCTGTCCGTATCACTACAATTTTCACCTGCACAGCCAAAGCTCCGACGGGCAACTGACCCCCGAAGGCATTATTGATCAAGCCTTGAGCATCGGCCTCAAAGGCATGGCCTTGACCGATCATCACACCGTCAACGGCTACTATCGCGCCCAACAGTGGCTTGATGCCCAGGCTCCAGACCGTCGGCTCCGGTTGTGGACGGGGGTTGAAATCACCGCCCGCATTCACGATACCGATGTTCATATTCTGGGCTATGGCTTC
>CAZCWE010000539.1:998-2573 GCA_964502285.1 uncultured Spirulina sp.
CCCCGAACATCCGGCGCTCCAGTTGTATCTACAGGGCGAAGCACCACGGGGGACTGCGGCTGAAGCAGCTTTTGTGATTGCAGCGATCCATGCAGCGGGAGGATTGGCGGTTCTCGCTCACCCGGAGCGGTATCGCCGCTCGGCTCAGGAACTCATTCCCATGGTGGCGCAATGGGGCATTGATGGTGTGGAGGCCTACTACAACTACCGACGTACCAACCCCTGGTACGCCAGCCCTAAACAAACGGCACTGGTGAAGGCCCTGGGCGATCGCTTCAACCTCTTCACAACCTGCGGCACCGATACTCACGGTTTCGATTTGCTGCTGCGCTTATAGGGGTTCGGGCGCGATCGCGGGGTGTTTTTCGGACGTTGGCGACGTTGCCATTTTTTATAGGCAGACCCCGTCCAATCCGCGAGGCTATGGCTCATGGCTCCGAGTTCGAGGCCAATAAACAACGCTAATCCCCCCAGGGAATGGGTGCGGATCATCTGTTGGCCCTCCTGCCAGGCTTGACCCCAATGCCACGGCAGATCAAACAGCAGATGAGCGATCGCAACACCCACCCCTGCGATCGCGCCCACAATCGTCAAGAGATACGCCACCCGAATGATCGTGCCAAGGAGAAACCCGTGGGAGTAGCGGGAGCGATGGCGCATTTTTTTCTGATAGGGAATCCAGATGCCCCGAAAAATGCCCCACCGCTTAAACTGCACCGAGTGAATATCCAAATCGGGGCCAAACATCAAACCGCTAAAGAGATAGCCACTGGCCAGCAGTAAGGTGATCTTGCTGTTGCGGGTGGCTAGCATCGAGAGGCCGACGATAACGGGCAGACTCCAGAGGGTGATGCGATCGTGGGTGCGGCCAGAGGGCATATTGGCTCTTGGTGAATTTTATGTTAGTGTAGTACATCGTATCGGACGGTTAGCTCAGTTGGTAGAGCTCCTGCCTTACAAGCAGGCTGTCACTGGTTCGAGTCCAGTACCGTCCATTTTTGAAACCATTGTTCAGTTATGCCATGAGCTGGCGAATAGCGTGAATTTCGTTGATCAGATCTTGGGCCGCTTGTTCAATGTCTGCATCAGTCGTGAATTTACCCACGCCGATCCGAATCGCGCCGTCTAGCCAGGCTGCGGGTAAGCCCATCGCTTCGAGAACATGGGAGGGGGCTTCGACCCCGGAGGTACAGGCAGACCCGGTGGAGAGGGCGAGGCGATCGCGCAATCGAGCGACGATCGCACCGTTGGGAACTCCCGGAATGGCAATGTGTAAATTTCCGGCGAGGCGGTGGTTTAAATCCCCGTTCACCACTAAGCCAGGAATGGCTTCTAGGAGTCGAGTTTGGAGGCGATCGCGCCGCTGGGCAATGCTGTGCTCATCTGCCTCCATTTCCAGGCCGCGCAGATGGCAAGCCGCACCCAACCCCACGATGCCCGGTACATTGAGAGTTCCGGGACGTAAATTACGTTGCTGACCACCGCCATACCAGAGCGGCTCTAAGGGATGATCCCGCTGTGCCACTAATGCGCCGCTCCCTTTCGGGCCATAGCATTTATGGGCGGATATCGACA
>CAZCWE010000540.1:0-740 GCA_964502285.1 uncultured Spirulina sp.
GATTGATTGGGTATCTAGGCGTGAGCCAGTGAAGCAGGAATCTCACTCTGTACCGCAGGTCAGAGGGAGAGCGTCAAAGCAGCTTGTGCAAGAGGGAGGGATCAAGGCCGTGGAGGGTTTTTTCGATGCGGGCTTCCCAGGAATAGGACTGCACCGCATTCCAGGCATAGAGGCCTTGGGGAGTCCAGGCAGATTTTTGGGTGAGCGTTTTGCGCAGTTGGGCCGCGAAATCTTGGGGGTTATCGGGCTCGGCCCAGGCAGTGATTAGGGGAGAGTTTTGGAATTCCCGCAGGGGGGGGATGGCGGTGGAGAGAATATTCCGTCCGGCGGCGATGTAGTCGAAGAGTTTCATCGGGGAGGTGAAGTTGGCCGCGTTGCCTGCGTGGTGAGGGTAGACGAGGACATCGGCGGCTTGGAGGAAGGGGGCGAGGCGATCGTGGCTGAGATAGCCCACGAGGGTCACGTTGGTGAGGCGGCGGGTTTGGAGTTCGGCTTCGTAATGGGCGATCTGGGCTGGGGGGCCACCAGCGAGGGCAAATTGAACGTCGGGGAATTGGGGGGCAATATCAAGGAGGATGTCTATCCCCTTGAAGGGTTCGAGAGCACCAGAAGTTGGGAGACGGGATGCGGGGAGACGGTACATTCGTGGCACGAACCGGCAGGGATTGAAGCGGCAGCTTGCCGACGGGGCGGACAGTGACGGCCGGCAAACAGCGGCTGCCGAAGAAAGCCCGCTGGTT
>CAZCWE010000540.1:750-2556 GCA_964502285.1 uncultured Spirulina sp.
TCGAGAGCACCAGCATAGACCACGAGGGATTGACCGGCCTTGAGGAGGCGATCGCGCCACTCCTGCGCCAGGTCAGGATGCCGTTCGTAAAATCCCCGGTTAAACCCATTATGAAATTGGCGAATCTTGTCCGGGGGCATCCCATTGGCGATCAGGTTTTCCCGCACGGGGTCGGCCACTGTCACCGTGGCATGGAGGAAAGGACTGTGGACAATCTCCGGCTCGTAGCGTTTCGTTTCGCAGTGGTCGCGCTCATAAATGGCCGGAATGCCCCGTTGAATCGCCGCCTTGACGAAATTCCAATCCCGGCTATGGACTAAGCCGGTTTGCGCTTTTAGATGCACCGGCAGATGATACTTACAAACCACTGTGCTGCGGTTGGTGAGTTTGCCCAGGAGGCCGGGGAGGCGATCGCCCCCCCTCGGCACAGGCAATTCCGCCGTTTGTAAGTCTGCTTGCATTTGATAATAGGCCCGCAGATCCGCCGTTGCGGCTTGGGGGTGAAACCCAGCCGCCCAACGCCAAAAGCGTCGGGTTGGGCGCGGATAGACCAGCACCACCCGATAGCCTAAATTTGCTGCCGCATTGGCGAGATGAACCACCTGCACGAGATACGCCCCCGACCTGGGGAGGGTCTCGCGCACATAGAACAGGTAATAACGCCTCATGACAGGTTAGGGTGTGGCAGCAGAATCCGGGTCAGGATCAGCGATCGTATTTTCACTACTGGGCAACTCTAAACAGTAGCCCGCACCATAGACGGTTTTAATGTAGCGAGGATGCCGGGGATCGGGCTCGATTTTCGTCCGCAAATGTCGGATATGAACCCGAATCGTCTCAATATCATCGTCTGGGTCGTAGCCCCACACTTCTTTGAGGATTTCACTGGGTGAAACGGTTTGGCCGTGGCGTTGCAGCAGGCAGTGGAGCAATTCAAATTCAAGATGGGTCAGCTTAACCGTTTTGTTGAACCAAATGGCTTCAAACCGTTCCGGAATCAGGGTTAAGGGGCCATAGTTGAGAATCTCGGAATGCTTCGCTGCCTGGGGAATGCGATCGGTTCGGCGCAAGAGGGCCCGCACCCGTGCCAACATTTCCTCAAGCTCGAAGGGTTTGGTCAGATAGTCATCTGCCCCGGCATTAAACCCGCCGACTTTATCTTGGGTTTGATCGAGGGCGGTCAACATTAACACCGGGATGTCGGTGGTGCGAGCGTCTCGTCGTAGGCGTTGGCAGATGGTGAAGCCATCTACCTTGGGAAGCATCAGATCGAGCAGGATCAAATCCGGTTGGAGTTGAACGGCGAGCGCCTGGCCTTTAATGCCATCACTCGCTAGGTTGACATCGTAGCCGGCCATCTCCAGATTGATGGAGACGAGTTCTGAAATTGCGGGATCATCATCAATGACCAATATTCGGGGCATGACCTACAGGAATGTCTACACGATTCATTACAGATTGCTACGAACTGTAGCAATAAATGAACGATGTTTTGATTATACGCGCTAATTTTCCATCTTCCGCAGCAGGTTCTTGGGAGTCGGGATGGGGATGCGGGGATCAGGGGTAGGGACTGGGGGTGAGAAGGGGGATGACGGGAGACAGGGCAAGGGTTAGCGGGTGTGGGATTGCCGAAAAATTTAGCGATCGCCACCTTGGCCGATCGAGGTGGGATCAGTCCGGTTCGTTACGTTAACAAATGTTGATAAATGGCGATGATCTTGGGGATCGCGCTCGGCGGGGCTTAACGGGCTTGTGGGGTGCGATCGCGCACGGCGGTCAACCGTTCAGCATTGTCTAGAATAA
>CAZCWE010000541.1:0-2500 GCA_964502285.1 uncultured Spirulina sp.
TGTTAACACTGTAAACAAAAACCCGAAAATTGCACGGTGTCGGCCCCAACATTTCCCCACAAGATCCGCTGATTCCCTGGGCAGATCGGCACCTTAACGAACGCGATCGCGCCACTCTTCCACCATCAGACTCCGCAGCGCATAATAATCCGGGTGATCATCCGTGGCATCGAAGTGATGCTGTTTTTCGTTCGACTGGTTAATTAAGTCGTGCATCACTGTATTGGCCTGGGTCACGGCTTGCTCACAATCCGGCTGGGGGTCTAGAGCTAGGATCGCGGGTTCTGCTTGCACCAGAGCCTCGATCAAAATATCGCGATGTCGATGCTCATGGCGAGTCACAGCGTTTAAAAAGATGTCCCAACGTTGTTGCAAACGGCGATCGGCTTGGTCGTAGTCCACCCATTTCGGGAAGGTATAGACCACATCGGCGATCGTTTCCACCGAGGCGATCGCACAAAAATCCGCCCCCACCCGCACAAATTCATATTTCCAACTGGGCTTGAGGGCCGCCGTCGCGATCGCCGTCTTGCCGCTGTAGTGATCCATGCGCGGACTCCGGAGCGGAATTTCCTGCAACAAATCAGCGGCAGTCTGCCCGTAAATTTCGTAATAGGTATTCTCCTCTTTTACCTGGGGTGCGTTGGTGTTGCGCCCCTGTTGGCTTTGGCGGATGATCTCGCTGCGCACCGCCGGAGAAAACGCCAAGGTATACCGCTGAGCCGATTGACTCAATTGCCAATCCGATTGGGTCGGCAGATCCACCGTAATCGGCGTAGAGGGGGCCACCTCCGTAGACCATCCCGCCAATGGTATCTGAGTGGGCCCCAGTTCTCCCAAGCCCCCCACCGCCACACCCAAAACCGCCACCCAACCCAGCCACCGCCACCCCTGGGATGGACGCGGGGCGGGGGCTGCTGCGAGACGGTCTAGGGTCTGTTGCGCCCACTGTTGCAGTTTTGGATCGGGGTCAGTGAGGAGGGCTTGACAGTGGGCGATCGCTTCTTCCCCCTGGCCGCTCTGTTGATAGGCTTCGATCAGCAAACATTTCAATTTTGTCGCCGTCGAAGAGGGGGGAAAATGCGTCTTCGCCAGGCGAGTGATCACCGTGGTGTAGTCCCCTTGATCCATGGCTTGCTGGAGGGTGGCGAGCAAGGCCTGTTCTGGCTTGGGGCGACGCAGGGTTTGGCGTTGCTGGGCGGCCCACTGCTGCACCTTGGGGTAGGGGCTGGTTTGCAATCGCGCACAGCAGTCTAGGGCCTGTTGCGTTTCCCCCGTGGCGCGATAGGCTTGGCACAGACCAATCTGGGCTTTGCAGTAGTCCACAGCCTGGGGGTCGGGGTGACGATCGCAGGATTGAGTCAGGAGGGCGATCGCCGTTGGATAATCGTGTTGTTTGAGCGCGTTCAGACCAGAGGTGAGGGTCATAGCGAGTCTGAGAACAATACAGAGAGAATGCGATCGCCCCTCCATCAACAGCAACGCAGCCTGAAGGGAACGCTCTTTAATTATTCTACCCAAAGAGTATTGCAGTGCTCCGCCTATACCCGAAGGGTTAGGGGGTGGTGTAGCAATACCGCGACCGAGGGAATTTGTTGACCTTGGGGTTTGAGCCATGATCAACTCCCCCCGGTTTCAATATTCTTGATTGGCTATATAATCAGTAACAATCAACTGTCAAGCGTAAGTCTCAATCATGATTCGACACACTCTCTTGTCTCTTAGTCTCGTCCTTCTCCTCAGTCTGGGGTTCACCGCTCCCGCTGGGGCAACCCCCGCCCCTGACGAACTCGGTCAAGTCGTTCAGGAAATTGAACAGTTAGATCAGATGCGATCGCAACTCGCCTCCACCCTCGAAGATCGCACCGAACCCCCCACCGTCGAAACGTTCAAAGAAGTCTGCAAACCCGTCGGAATGCGCGCCAAGCAACTCAATGAAACCCACCCCTGGCAAGTCAAACAAATCGCCAGCCGCTACCGCAACCCCGCCCACGCCCCCGACACCGACACCGCCCGCGCCGCCCTCGCCACCTTCGAGACCCATCCCGACTTAATCAGCTTCGTCCAATCCGAAACCGTCAACGACGAACCCGGAACCCGCTACTATCGCCGCATCAACGTCGAAGCCACCTGTCTCGCCTGCCACGGTGCCAAAGCCAGCCGCCCGGATTTTGTCAAATCCAACTATCCCCAAGACCTCGCCTACGACTTTCAAGCCGGAGACCTGCGCGGCATGTATTCAGTCTTCGTCCCCGAAGCCAAGGCAGCATTAGCCGAGATGTCGAATTAATCCCACAACCCGACTGAACTGCTGACCCTTGGGGCGCGATCGCCCCATTCCTTCACCTCTTCTCTCATTATGTTGAACCTCACCCCCAGGCCCCGACTCAACGCCACGCTACGACAGATCCGCCGCTGGCTGGCGATCGCGCTCCTCCTCTGTTGTGTGGGCTTCGGCTTCACTGCCCCCGCCCATGCCGACCTCTACACCCACATCGAT
>CAZCWE010000542.1:0-2495 GCA_964502285.1 uncultured Spirulina sp.
AGCCGAGTTTGTTGGTTTCGGTGGTTAGGCCCGCGACGATGCCCGCGACGTATTGGGCTTCGTCGATGTAGCCGAAGTAGCTGCCGATGTTGTCGGGCATATCGTCGGTATAGAGGCCGCCCGCGTGGAAAAATTGCACTTCGGGGAATTCTTCGGCCATCTTCAAAATATGGGGATCAAAGTAGCCGAAGGAGGTGGGGAACAAGACTGTCGCGCCGTCAATTTCGATCATGCTGCGCATGGCTTCTTCCACTTCGCTGGTTTCGGGGACGCTGGCTTGTTCGACGATCTTCACACCGGGCAATTCTGCGATCGCTGCTGCACCTTCGGCGTGGGCTTGGTTATAGCCAAAGTCATCTTTGGGCCCGACGTAGATAAACCCAATCACCAACTCTTCACCACCGCCACCACTGGCCGCCTCATCACCCTCGTCGCCGCCCTCTTCTTGGGCTGGGGTGCAGCCTGTACCAAATTTGGCCGTTACACCAAAGGCGGTGGTGGCGAGCAGACCACGCAGCACTTGGCGGCGTGAAAGCGGGAATCGTTTTGGGGGTTGCATCGGTTTCAATCTCCTCAATGATGATGGTCAATCGTTAGTGTCTTTGAGCTATCTGCGATCGCGCCTGTGGTGACCTCTTCTGTCGTTACGGGGCGATCATGGGTTAAGACCTACCAGAATTAACATGGTTTGACCCCTAAAATCGTAGCGGAGATGACCCATCGTCCTAGCCACTGGGTGCGCGGATACGCTCAAATTCAGCAGTTTACAGCCAAAACGTCCCTCCCACGCGAGTCCGGCATCCCATTCCCCTTTTTCTGCGATACTAAAAAACGCACGCCGTTCCCCTCTGAATCCCATGAATCTCCGTTATGCTCTGCTCAAACACCGCGCCTTCTGGCTCATGGGGCTGCTAGGGTTGGCGTTGGATCAAGTCACCAAATACTGGGTGATGCACCATTTTCAGCAGATCGGCGAGACCATTCCGCTGGTGCCGGGGATTTTTCACTTCACCTATGTGGTGAACACCGGGGCGGCGTTTAGTTTGTTTGCGGGGGGCGCGGATTGGTTGCGGTGGTTGTCGTTGCTGGTGAGTTTAGGGCTGATGGCCTATGCCTGGTGGGGGCCGAAAATGGCGACGTTAGAACAGGTGGGCTATGGGTTGATCCTGTCGGGGGCGTTGGGAAATGGGATTTGCCGGTTTTTGTATCGCCATGTGGTGGATTTTCTCGATTTTCGGTGGATTAATTTCCCTGTGTTTAATCTGGCGGATGTGTTCATTAATATAGGAATTATTTGCCTGCTGTATCTGTCGTTTCGTCCCCCTGCTGAGCAACCGCGTCTATGAGCACCAATCCCCTGACGCAATTCGTCACCCAACTCGTCCAACAGGTGAATACGGCCTTGGCGTTGAAGCCGGGGGCGCGGGTGCCGGAGCTGTGGGTGCAGACGACGGAGGAAGACCAGGCGGCGGTGCATCAGTTGGTGGGCGATCGCTACCTCCTCGGCCGCAGTTCCCGCGCCAGTGATATCGTTGTCCGTAACCCAGTGGTGAGCCAGCTACACCTCTCCCTGAGCCGCGATCCGGAACACCCCCGCCAATTCATCCTTAAAGACGAAAAATCCACCAACGGCATCTACATCGGACGGCGGCGGCTCAAATCCCTGATGTTGCGCCATGGCGATGTGCTGACCCTCGGCCCCCCGGAATTGGCCAACGGGGTACGGCTGCAATACCACAACCCGCCGCCGAAATGGGTGCGCGGCCTGCAATATGCCCTCTATGGGGTGGGGGGGCTGACGGGGTTGGTGACGTTGGGGATTTTGGTGGAATGGTCGAAGATCCCGGTGTATCCGCTGCCGTCGGGGGTGGAAGGCCCGGTGATGGTCTATTCCCGCGATCAAACGCCTCTGCGCCAACTGCCGACGCGATCGCACCAAGAACTCGACCGCCTGCGGGACTTTTCCCCCTATCTCCCCGATGCGGTGATTGCCTCGGAAGACAGCCGCTACTACTGGCATTTGGGCGTTGATCCCCTCGGTATCCTGCGGGCGGTGATTGTCAATCTGCAACGGCAGGGCATCGCCCAAGGGGCTAGCACCGTGACGCAGCAGTTGGCCCGCAGTCTGTACCCGGATTATGTGGGGCGGGACAATACGGCGGGGCGCAAAATCCGAGAAGCGATCGTCGCGCTCAAGCTGGAAACTTTTTACAGCAAAGATGAATTGCTACGCACCTATCTGAATCGGGTTTATCTGGGGGTGGGGAGTTATGGGTTTGAGGATGCGGCGCAGTTTTATTTTGAGAAGTCGGCGGCGGATCTCAGCCTCGTGGAAGCGGCATCGTTGGTGGCGATTCTCCCGGCTCCCAATGCCTATAACCCGGTGCAGGATTATGATACGGCGGTGCAGTTGCGCGATCGCATCATCGAGCGGATGGCGCAAATGGGGATGATTTCCCAAGACGAAGCGAATCAGGCGCGGCGATCGCGCATTG
>CAZCWE010000543.1:0-2486 GCA_964502285.1 uncultured Spirulina sp.
GCAATTCCTGATTGCAATCGGTCAAGATCGTGCCGGGAGCGTCTGAACCATTGTCGATCACCTCGACAATTTGATCCAGTCCCACCGTTTGCGCATCGATTAAAGTTGCATCATTCAAGACCGGCACACCCCGCACGACGAGGGTAACCCGCTCTGGTGAAAGTTGCTCAACGAGCAGTCGATCAAAGGCGATTTCCCCGGCATTATCCGCCAAATATAAAATTGATTTGGCTTGGGCGATCGCCGCTCGAAATTGCTCCTCTGCTCCGAAAAATGGCTCAGTTAAGGATTGCTCCAAAGCCTGCCGCACATCCGCCTCGGTCAGATCGCTGTTAATGCCCATATCAATCACATTTCCAGCGATCGCCAAACGAGCCGCCATCAACAACGGATCGCTGGCAGAGGCAATTTCAGCCCGGAGCGTCGAGATCAATTCCAGGGCGATGCGATTTTGCCAGTCTTTCGCCTCACGGTACGGGTCAGCGACTCCCGTAATCTCGCGCAACCGTCGATGAATCCGTTGCGCCATGGCCGGAGGCGATTGATTTAAGTCCATCTCGATCGCCCAACTCAGCGCATCCCGAAGAATCTGCTCTTGTTCCGCTGGATTTTCCGTGACCAACCGGGCCGCATCTAACGATTGGCGCAAAAGACAGGGAATACAATCTAATGAAGTTTTCATGTACTTTTTGCGAGTTGAATCTTGAAATATAAATGGGTGCATCTCAGGGATGCAACGCCTCACCCAACCCTCTTCCACGGGAGAGGGCTTTTGGCTCCCTTCTCCCACGAGAGAAGGGCTGGGGATGAGGGCATTAACAGACGAAATATCGTCACAAAAATCTGAATTTGCAAACGTTGAGATGCTCCCATATAAATCAATTAATGATGGCATTGAAAATGTAACCAACACTAATAATGCCGACGGTCATTAAGCCGACAAATACGGCTAATGATTGAGGTCGGAGCACTTTTTTAAGAATTACAATTTCAGGAAGAGAGAGTGCTGTGACTGCCATGGTAAAGGCTAACACTGTCCCCATTGGCATTCCTTTATTGACCAACGCTTCCGTAATGGGCATCACACCCGCAATATTTGCGTAAAGTGGAACCCCTAAACTGATGGCGATCGGTACGGCAAAAGGATTATTTTCGCCTGCATATTGGGTAATAAAATCTGTCGGCACATAGCCATGAATTCCCGCACCGATCGCAATCCCAATCACGATATAAAGCCAAACCGATCGCACAATTTCACTGGATTGAAACCGGCCTTGCTCAAATCTTTGCCCCCAACTTAACGCCACTGTTTCTAGATGGTCTTGCCCCTCTAGAGGTGCGGCTTGGCGAGATTGTTGCAGTTGCCAGACAAAGGGTTCTACCCATTTTTCTAACTTCATCAGACCGATGAGATATCCAGAGGCGATCGCTAAACTCACACCAAAACCAATGTAAATCAGCATCACCTTAAACCCAAACAATCCCCAGAGCAGGATGACAGCAACCTCATTGATCATGGGTGCTGCCATCAGATAGGAAAAAGTCACGCCTAACGGAACACCGGCTTCCAAAAAACCGATAAACAAAGGAACCGCAGAACAAGAACAGAAGGGTGTAAAAATCCCCACCATTGCCGCCAAAATATTTCCGGCAAATGTGCGCTTTCCTTCTAGCACAGAGCGAACACGCTCTGGCTCTAAAAAACTTTGAAATGTCCCAACAATAAAGCTAATAACGATCAGTAATGTTAAAACTTTGGGCACATCGTATAGAAAGAAGTGCAGGCTTGATCCTAAATGCGATGCAATCGGCAAGCCCAAGAGTTGGGTCACAATTTGGGTTGCCAACCAATCAAACGGATAAAATGGATCAAACATAAATTTGCTTGTTTAACACTGCAATAAAGGCTGAATTTGTTCGGGACTGATCACTTGACCTTTGCTGGCAAGTTTGCCATTGATGATCATCGCAGGAGTAGACATCACGCCACGCTTGGCAATTTCAATTGGATCAGTAATGTGCAGCACTTCAGCCGTTAAATTGAGGTTTGCAACAGCTTCTTTGGCATTGGTTTCTAGTTGTTGGCATTTTTTGCAGCCTGTACCTAAAATTTCGATTTTGAGCGCGTTCATAACATAACTCCTATCTTTTTTTATCTTGTCTAGTTATCGTTGAATCTTCGCAAATTTCACTGATTATTATACCGAACTAGACAGCGGCGGGTCAGTCCGATGATTCGCCTGATGTTCTAGTCGCCCCAGCGTGCTTTCGATCACGTGGGTTAATTTCTCCGCAGCCCCTTCAACCGCTTCGTCTCAGGTCTCTGCCTGATGGGTGACTGCGAGGGATTGGTATCCTGTGAGGCGGGCTTCGATCATGCAGCGCATATCGTCATCGCCGCCCCTCTTGTTGCTGTTCTCATCACTCAGTTGACATCCTCCTCGGCCTTTAGACGCGGGGATTCCCAGACCTCACGATCTGAGTTT
>CAZCWE010000544.1:0-2485 GCA_964502285.1 uncultured Spirulina sp.
CCCGACGGACTGGGCGGAACCGCTGTAATGCCCGGTTAAAAAGCAAAACAACAACAACCGGGCAGGGAGACCCAGCCCCTACAATTACCCAGCTACAGGATGCTCAACCCCCGTTTTCGCACTTGGGCAAAAAAGTTGTTGTTGCAGTGGGTAGGATGGCACTAAGGTCAGGCATTGCTCGCCCCAAAACCTCAAATAATCTCCCCCAAACCCATGCTCGAAATTACCCTCACCTGGAAACCGAACCCCAACACGCTCACCCAACTGATGCAAATTGCTCTCCAAGACCACAAAAATATTGAAACTCTCTTGGAGGAAGCGATCGCGCAATACCTCGAAACTCACTCGACTCACCAGCCTGCACCAAACCCCATTGATCCTCGCAATCTTTCCGGCATCCTCCACAACCCCAACCGCCAAACGGTATCCCTGGCCGAAATGGACGCAGGCATTGCCGAATGTGCAGGAGAATCCGCTTGAAAGGCCTAGACACGAATGTTCTCGTTCGTTTCCTGGTTCGAGACGATGAAGCCCAATGGGAAATCGCCGATCGCTACATCAACCAAGCCTTTCAAGTCAATGAAACCTGCTTAATCAAAAATGTGGTTCTCTGCGAAGTGCTTTGGGTTTTACGCAGTCGCTACAAACTCAATCGGGCCAAATTAATTGAAATAGTAGAACTGCTCACGCAAACAGAACTTTTTGTCTTTGAAAACCGGGCAGCCGTCTTATGGTCGGTTCAGCAGATGAAACAGGGAAGCGCAGATTTTTCTGACTATTTCATTGCCTATATCAATGAGCAAGCAGGCTGTCAAGAAACTGCATCCTTTGATGCTCAACTGGATCAGTTGCCACAAATTAAAAGATTATGAGCATTACGCCCACTAAAATTCTCCATCATCTTGAATCCTCCACATTCACAATCATGACCTGATCCAGCGACAGGACGCTCAACCCCCGTTTTCGCAGTTGGGCCGAAAAATTGTTGCGGCATCGCACAACGCTGCACCCGAAGCACCACCGCCTAGCGATCGCCGATAGCCACGACCCTCGATAAACATGAACTCGACGGCATCACCATTGCGGCCACGTTGATAGCAGGTTTAGCTGCTGGTGAGGCGAGTCCAGTAGCGATCGTAGAGTTCGCTGATCGTGTCATCGACGGGAATCAGGCCTTCGCAGCGACCGATCGCCGGATCGGGGGGGAAGAGGCTTTGGTTGTCGCGGAGGGAGGCGGGGAGCATCTCAAAGGCGACCTCGTTGGGGACGGCAAAACTGAGGCGTTTGCAGATTTCGGCGGCCACATCGGGCTGCAACATAAAGTTAATCCAGGCGTAGGCTCCGGGGAGGTTGGGGGCGGTGCGGGGAATGGCGAGGGTGTCGATGAAGAGGCTCGACCCGCTGAGGGGGAGGATGTATTCGAGGTCGGGATTTTCCTCCATGACTTCATTGGCATCGGAGGAGTAGCACATGGCGGCGAGGAGATCCCCGGTGAGCATTTGGTTGCGCCAGGCATCGGAGGTGAAAGAAGCGATCGCAGGCTTCAATTGCTGTAACTTGTCATAGGCGGCGCGGATTTCCTGGGGGTTGCTGGAATTGTAGGAAAAACCGAGCGATCGCAACGTCGCCCCCATCACCTCCCGCACATCGTTCAACAGCGTTATCCGTTTATGCAACTGGTCTTGGTGCGTCCAAAAATAGTCCCAATCTTGGGGATAGTCATCGAGCAAGGTGCGGTTATAGATAATTCCGGTGGTTCCCCAACTGAGGGGCACACTGTGGCGATTGGCGGGATCATAGCTGGGCTGTTGGAAGCGGTCAAAGAGGCGGTTCATCCCGATCAATTGGCTGGGGTCGAGGGCTTGGAGAAAATCCAACTCCACCATTTTTTGCACCATATAGTCCGAGGGATAAATGATGCTGTAGCCACCGCCGCCGCTAGCCTGGAGCCGGGCGAGCATCGCCTCGTTGGAGTCGAACACATCCGCCACGGCCCGAATCCCCGTGATTTCCTGGAAGCGATCGAGCAGGTCATCATCGGTATAGCCCGCCCAGGTGTAGATGTAGAGTTCATCGGTGGCGGTGGACAATGGTTTGGCGTTGACACTGGCGAGCGTCCAACCACAGCCAGAGAGGGCCAAACTCGACAGCGTAGCCGCTGAGGTGGAGAGAAATTGACGGCGCGACGTGGGCATAGGGGTCAGGGGAAAGGCGGCGATTAATTCAACTATTCAACTATTCAACTAAGGCGAGACAGTCGGCCGCTGTCCATCCCAAATAAATGGGTGTATCCAATTGCAGATCCAGGCCGGTGCTGTTGGGTTGGAGCACACGCAGGCGATCGCCCGTCTGGTCGAGTTCGATCACCGCTTGTACATGGGTTCCGAGATACATCACATGGCGAAGACGACCGCTAAAGGCATTATCCACGGCTAAGGGGGTGGGGCTGAGGTGGATTTTTTCCGGGCGGATGCAGAGGGTTTTC
>CAZCWE010000545.1:0-2469 GCA_964502285.1 uncultured Spirulina sp.
ATGAAGCGATCGCACCCAGGAGAGACCCGATGACTGAGGCGCGATCGCTCCGAATTCTCATCCTGTTGCATATGCCGTTTCAGCGGGATTTTGGCGGGTCGCGGGTGCAGTTGGAACTCGCGGAACTGTGGCGCAGTTGGGGCCACACCGTGGAGGTGTTCGACCTCAATGCAGCGTTTCCGCACCTGTCCCATTCCCTTTGGGCGACCTTGACGCGGCCCCATTTTTCCCAAAAGGCCCGGCAATATGTGCGGCAGCAGGGCGATCGCTTTGATGTGATCGATGCCCATCAGGGCAATTTACCCTTCACCAAGGACGAGCTAGGAATTACCGGGCTGCTGGTGGCGCGATCGGTGGGGATGTATCCCCTTTACCATGCCTTTGAGCATCAACGGGGACGGTCTCAACAGCCGCGCTCTTGGAAAGGGCGGCTCGTGCAGTGGCTGCTGGCCTGGCGCGATCGCCACGAGGTGCGCCGCTGTCTCACCAGTTTCCGCACGGCGGATCTAATTAATCTCCCCAATCCCGCCGAGCAACAGTATATTGAACGCACCTTACACCTGGGGCAGCAATGCCGGGTGTTTCCCTTTGGCCTGTCGGCGGCGCGGCGGCAGGCTCTGGGGGCAATCCTGACTACCCAAGCGGCCCGGTTGGCGCGGCCCGTGGTGACGTTTATCGGTACGTGGTGCGATCGCAAAGGTTCCCACGATTGGGGGACGATTATCCGGCAGGTTCACGCCATGCGGCCTGAGGTGCGGTTTCGCTTTTTGGGGACGCGATCGCCCCGCTCGGTGGTGGTGCGCGATCTCGTCCTGCCCGATGGCGATTGGCTGGAGGTCATCCCCAACTATGACAGCGAGGATCTGCCCCACCTCCTCACCACTACTACTGTCGGCGCGTTTCCCAGCTACATCGAAGGCTTTGGCTTTGCGGTGTTGGAAAAACTAGCCGCCGGGATTCCCACGGTGGCCTACGATATTCCGGGGCCGCAAACGATGCTGAAGCCCGTTGATCCGGCCCTGCTTGTGCCCGTGGGAGATGCGATCGCCCTCGCGACGCAACTCCTCGCCATCCTCAACCTTTCTCCTGACGACTATCACGCCCTCGCCCGCCGTTGCCACACCATCGCGGCGGACTTTGTATGGGAACGGATCGCCGCTGACACCCTTGCCGCCTATCGCGCGGCCCTTGCTGCCGTAAAGCCTTAGCCCTATGCCCCCTCTCAGCCTCAGTATTGCCCTCCTGACCCGGAATCGCCCCGATAGCCTCGAACGCTGTCTCGCGTCGGTGCGATCGCAATCGGTTCAACCCGATGAAATTGTCGTGTCCGATGATTCCGATGGGGGCGATCGCGCTGTTGTCCGGGCGATCGCCCAACGTTGGGACTGTCGCTACATCCCCGGCCCCCACCGCGGCCTCTACGCCAACCGCAACTACACCGCCCTCGCCTGCACCAGCACCCACATCCGCACCATGGACGACGATCACTGTCTCCCCCCGGGCCACCTGGAACAGTGTTGGCAAGCAATCCGCAGCGATCCCGCCGCGATTTGGACGACGGGGGAACGGAGCTATGTGGACGGCGAATTTTACTACGATAGCGATCGCGCCAATCAACTCTCAGCCTCCGGAGTCGGGTTGCGGATCACCAATCCCGATGACAATTGGGGCATTGCCGACGGCTCGACGATCTATCACCGCACCGTATTTGATCGCGGCCTACGGATGGTGGACGACTTCAACAGCTACGGCGAAAGCTTCCTTGAATTTGGGGCCTATCTTTACCGGCACGGCTTCAAAAGTCGCTGCATCCCCGCCGCCTACGTGGAACATTACGCCGATCGCCTCACGATCACCCGTCGCCATCGGGGGATGTACACCAGCCGCCTCTACGCCAGCATCGCCTTTAACCGTTACTTTTGCCCGAATCGCCGCCGCCTGCTCCGCTACTGCCTCACCTACAGCCGCCACCTGGCTCCCCAGTTTGCGGATCTGCCCCGGATTTGGGGACGAGTGCGCGATCGCTGGCAGTCACTCCCCCCGGTTCATCCCCAACCCCAATGCTAAATTGAACGTAGAGCAGCAAATATAGTTAGAACGCTGCCCAACGCTGAAATCTTCGCCCAGCACATTATTAAACTCTGCCTTCTGCCTTTTGCGATATCGCCGTTGTTGTGCTGCCCATGACCCCACCCCCTCCTCAATTTGGCCCCGCTGCGGTTTACTTTCCCCACCTCGTCCCCGTGACCGGGAGCGTTGCCGCTGCGATTTTGGTTCACCATTGGCACAGCCACACCGCCCCGGACGCTTGCACTCGAGTCTGTCCGCACCACCTCGAGGAATGCCCGTTTGTCGGCCTCCTCCTCGGTCATCACTGGGCAGTATCTGTTGAGCGTGGGCCGCGTCTGTGCCGGTTCGATGACGTTATCCAGGATGCCGCGCTCTGCCGCGTAGTACGGGTTTGCGTAC
>CAZCWE010000546.1:0-2449 GCA_964502285.1 uncultured Spirulina sp.
CCGTTTTGGCGAACCCAATCCCCGGATCGAGGATAATGCGTGATCGCACCACCCCCGCCGCCTCCGCCGCCGCAATTTGAGCCGCAAAAAATGCCCCAATCTCCGCCGTGAGATCCGCGTAATCGGTGAGGGTTTGCATCGTGGCGGGTGTGCCCCGGAGGGGCATGAGGATGTAGGGCACACCGAGACGGGCAACCGTGGCGAACATGTCCGGGTCGAACGTCCCGCCAGAAATGTCGTTGACCAGATCCGCCCCGGCTTGAATGGCGGCGGCGGCGACTGTGGCGCGGGTGGTGTCAATGGAAATGGGGATATTCGTGATCCCGCGAATCTGTGTGATCACCGGAATCGTGCGGCTCAGTTCCGTTTCAAGGCTGATCTGTGCGGCTCCGGGGCGGGTGGATTGACCGCCCACATCAATGATGTCCACGTCTGCGGTGAGCATGGCTTGCACCTGGGCGATCGCGGCTTCGGGGCGGTCAAACTGGCCGCCATCGCTAAAGCTATCGGGGGTAACATTGAGAATCCCCATCACATAGGTGCGCGACCCCCAGGCAAAGGTGCGATCGCGCAGCGTCAACGGTGTTAGATAGCGTGGATCACTCATTCAGACTCTGGTATAGTTCAAACCCTCATCGGGTCGCCCATGATCCCCCGGCTGCGCCGACCCCCTTTTTAAGGGGGTTCTGTGTGTTACATTCCCTTGTTTCAGGATTAAGAGAGTTCTGTGTATTACACCCCCCTTAAAAAGGGGGGGCAGGGGGAGATCACAACTCTTCCGACCCATTATTGATAGTTCACCAGCCGGGCAAAATCATCCGGCGCAAGGCTCGCACCGCCCACTAACGCCCCGTCAATTTCCGGTTGAGCCATGATTTCATCCACATTGCTCGGCTTCACCGAACCGCCGTATTGAATCGAAACACTGGGGTTCGTCAGTTGGTCACGAATCACGCCGATCACCCGATTCGCCTCATCCGCCGCGCAGGTGTCTCCCGTCCCAATCGCCCAGATCGGCTCATAGGCAATCACCAAATTGCTCTGATCGATCCCCGCAAGGTCGAGTTCTAATTGCTTACTGATCACCGCTTCGGTTTCCCCCGCATCCCGCTGGGCCTTCGTTTCACCCACACACAGAATCGGGGTTAACTGATAGGCTTGGGCCGCTTTGAGGCGGAGATTCACCGTCTCGTCCGTTTCGCCGAAATATTGCCGCCGTTCGCTATGGCCAATAATCACATAGCTCACCCCGATTTCTTTCAACATCGGCCCGGACACTTCGCCGGTATAGGCTCCCACTTCTTCCCAGTGGACATTCTGCGCCCCAAGGCGAACCCGACTCCCGTGCAGATTTTGGGACATCGAATCGAGGGCCGTAAAGGGGGAGCAGAGAATAATCCCACGGGTGGGGTCTGTCTCTTCAATGGCCGGTAAAAAACTCTGGAGAAACGCTTTCGCTTCTGCCTGAGTTTTATACATTTTCCAGTTTCCCGCGATCAGAATTTTGCGCACAGTTAAACAGAATGGTTAAGTAAATTTGTGATTTTATCAGTTTAGGTTGTTGTGGGTGTTAAGGCTAGCGGGCAGGTTATGGAACTGACAAACTGCACGCGGTCAGCATCTCCATCTATATCAGCATCTCCATCTATAGTGGATCTGTTGACTTACTCGCCCCTGACTCACACCATCCATGACCCCCACGACTCAGACCCGTAAAGCAGAACATATTCGGATTTGTCTGGAAGAGGATGTTCAATGCCGCCAACAAACCACGGGCTTTGAACAGTATCGCTTCAATCACCATTGCTTGCCGGAACTGAACTACGATGAAATTGACATCAGCACGTCGTTCCTGGGTAAATCCCTCAACGCGCCCCTGCTGATTTCCTCGATGACCGGCGGCACAGATGAAGCCCACCGGATTAATCACAATTTGGCTGCGATCGCTCAACAATACGGCCTCGCCATGGGAGTCGGGTCGCAGCGGGTGATGGTGGAACGCCCGGAGGTGACGGATACCTTTGCGGTGCGGACGGTGGCCCCGGATATTCTCCTGTTTGCCAACCTGGGGGCGGTACAGCTTAACTACACCTACGGGATTGAGCAATGCCGTCAGGTGGTGGATTGCCTCGAAGCGGATGCCTTAATTCTCCATCTCAACCCGCTGCAAGAATGCATCCAACCCAAGGGCGATCGCAATTTTCGCGGCCTGCTGCACAAGATTGAAACCATTTGCCATCAGTTGCCCGTGCCGGTGATTGCGAAGGAAGTGGGCAATGGCATTTCGGCGGTGATGGCGCAACAATTGCTGAATGTTGGGGTGAAGGCGATTGATGTGGCGGGCGCAGGGGGAACCTCCTGGGCCAAAGTGGAAAGCGAGCGGGCTGAAACCCTGTTGCAGCGTCGCTTAGGGCGCACCTTTGCCGATTGGGGGATTCCGACGGCGGAA
>CAZCWE010000547.1:0-2447 GCA_964502285.1 uncultured Spirulina sp.
GGGACCCTGGGGCTACCCCATCCCAAATCCGAACCGAGAGCGCATTGCCGTCCCCAAAAGCCGCTAGGCTAGAACAAGAGCAATCAAGAGATACAACGAACGTGACATACAATATCGGACTATTAGGGCTGGGCACGGTGGGGACAGGCACAGCAGAGATTTTGCTCAACCCCGACGGTCGGAGTCCCCTGCTCAAGGATATCCGGATTCATCGGGTCGGCGTGCGCGCCCTGAACAAGCCCCGCAGTGTCGAATTTGAACCCGACGTTTTGACGACTAATCTCGATGCGATCGTCACAGACCCCGAAATTGACATCATTGTGGAACTAATCGGCGGTGTGGAGCGGGCGCGAGAATTGATCTTGAAAGCGATCGCCCACGGCAAACATATCGTCACCGCCAACAAAGCCGTCATCGCCCGCCACGGCGACGAAATCTTCTCCGCTGCCCAAACCGCCGGTGTGTATGTTCTCCTCGAAGCTGCCGTGGGCGGCGGGATTCCGATCATTCAACCCCTCAAGCAATCCCTGGGCGGCAACTGCATTCAGCGCGTCACCGGGATCATTAACGGCACCACCAACTACATCCTCACCCGGATGCAAGATGAAGGCGCTGCCTTTGACGACGTTCTCGCCGAAGCCCAAGCCCTCGGATACGCTGAAGCCGACCCCACCGCTGACGTAGATGGCTTTGATGCTGCCGATAAGATTTCGATCCTCGCTTCCCTTGCCTTTGGGGGACGAGTCCGCTACGCAGACATCGACCGCCAAGGGATTCGCCACATCGGCGCCGCCGATATTAACTACGCCCAACAACTCGGCTTCACGATTAAACTGTTGGCGATCGCCCAATGGGATCACCCCCAAAACTCCCTCCATCTCCGCGTTGGCCCCACCCTCGTCACCCAGGATCACCCCCTCGCCAATGTGAACGGTGTGTTTAACGCGATCTTGGTGGATGCTGATCCCCTCGGTCAGGTGATGTTCTATGGCCCCGGAGCCGGCAAAGGAGCCACCGCCAGCGCCGTCGCTGCTGACCTCCTCAACATTACCGCTCTCCTCCAAAGCGAAAAACTCGAAGACGGCCTCCATCCCCTCCTCACCTGCACCCACACCGACTACTGCCCGATCACCCCAATTGAAGAAGTAGAAACCCGATTCTATGCGCGGTTCCTCTGCGGCGATCGCCCTGGGGTGATCGGCCATCTCGGCACTTGTTTCGGGGATCATGCGGTCAGCCTCGAATCCATCGTCCAAATCGGCTATCACAAGGATCAAGCGGAAGTGGTGGTGGTGACTCACGACGTGCAAGAAGGGGCGTTTAACGCCGCCCTCGATGCGATTCATGGTTTTGAAGAAATCGACGATATCCACGTCGCCAGTGTGTTCCGGGTGTTGTGATGCCATTGCCGGGCGATCGCACCATCACCGACTCAAGGTACGACAACTGCAAGAATTAATCCCCGACGCAACCCCTCCCAAGCATCAGCCAGAGGGGCGCACCGTGCCCGCTCGACAGTCCCGCAGCCAGAGTTTAATCGCTTGGCCGATCACGCCGTTGCTGGTTTCGCGGGGGGGCAGGGGTTCGCCGTTGGTGGGGTCGCCGAAGCGGGTGAATAGGTAGACGGGATACCAGCCTTGGGGGGTGGGGGTGAGAAAGAGCCAGTGATAGTGCTGTTGGGTGGTGGCGCGATCGCGGCTGAAATGCTGCTCTAGGGTAGTGAAAAAGACCTGTTTTGTGGGGTCATCGGGCAGCGGTTCGCGACCGAGGGGGAGGGGTTCAAACTCGACCCGCCCTGCGATCTGGACATAGGTGGCCGAGTCGCGATTCGTGGCGGCTTCGCGATCGAGGCGGCGCGATCGCTGAATGACGCGATTGGCGTAACTGGGTAAGTCCTCCAGAAGTTGGGTCGTCAAGGGCTCCACGCTTTCCGGACAAGCCCAGGTATTGGCCGCGATCGGGCCCGCCGCCGGGGATTCCAAATTCAAAAGAGCGATTAAAACCGTGTCGAACATCGCACCGTCCCCCCTACAACATCGACGACAGGACTTGATAGATGAGACGAAACAGGGCAGTCACCAAGACCACCACCGCCCCCGCCAGCACTGCCAAGAACACATAGCCCAACGCACCACTGAGGGACAACGTACTTAAAACCGTTTGCAGGGCAGCACTGCGATGAAACCAGGGAACCACGGTCACCAGCACCACAGTCATCACCCCCAGAATCGCAAAATCCCACTTTTCCAAACCCCGCCGACTTTGGGCGTAGATCAACCCGCCCATGGACATCCCCCACAATCCGATGCTGATGGGGTTCATCGCATTGACGAGGCTGATCAAAATCATCAAAAGTAACGCCCCTTCAAAGCCTGTAAAGGCAGAGCTGGCGAGAATTTCGATCAAGCCAAAACGGGGTTTGGTGCGGCGCGATGGGGGCGCAGAAT
>CAZCWE010000548.1:0-2442 GCA_964502285.1 uncultured Spirulina sp.
CGGGGGTGGGGCCCAGTTCGGCAGCGATCGCCTGGGGCGGAATGCCAAACTCCACCCGCTGCACCGCCCCCAAAAAGGGCAACGCCGCATCTTGAAAACAGGCCCGTTTCCACAGCCCCAAACACAGCGTCTCCGTCGCCTGCACCGCCACCCCCAACACCGCCCCCGTATCCGTGTGAATCCCCGACGGCAGATCAATGCTAATCACCGGGGTTTGACTTTCATTCAGGGCGGTAATTGTTGCGGCTAGTTCACCCTCAATCAGGCGCGTCAGCCCAAACCCAAACAGCCCATCAATGACCAGATCGCAGTCCGTGAGTTCGGCAACCGTGGCCACAGTGGGAATCTGCAAATAGGCCGCATAGGTGCGATGCTGCTCGGTCAAGGGTTTGCAGCGCGAAAACGGCACATGGAGACGAACAGCACGCCCCAGCAAGGCCAATTCTCGCGCCACCACCAACGCATCGCCGCCATTGTGGCCAGGGCCAACGAGGATGCCGAAGCGGTGCGATCGCGCCCCCAGCGGACTCGCTAAAATCCGCTGCACAATCTGCCCCGCCACCTTCTCCATCAATGCCGCCACGGGCATTGCCGCCGCAAACAGTTGCGCTTCAATCCGGCGCATTTGGTCAGCCGTTACAATCGGACACAGTCGATTCATCACGATTGATTGCTCCTCACACCCCAATCTCTCAGCAAATTCCGGTTGTTTCGTCTCAGTCTGTGCAACAAGTTTAGCCCATCCCCAATCCTGCACAATCACCACTGACCCGAATCAGCCAGATGATCAGAATGTTGAGGGTTTGAAGCTAGAATGCGATCGCATTCTAGCCCTTTTGCCGATGATTCAAATGATCCAAGCGTGTTGCGCTGATTATGTTTATCTTGAAGTTTTATTAATTAAAGAACACCTCAGAGGACAAACGTGAGCCACCGTCGCTGGGGTTGAGGCGCATCAGTTTACGATCTTGCAGAGCGATCCAACCGCTACAATTATTATGTTGGGTTTCGTTGGACTCAACTCAGCCAAAGGAAACGTCAGCCTTTGAGGCATTTTGTCAGTCAACCCGTCGGTACTGCACTCAGCAAAGACACCAACAATCCTGATAGACCTTTAACCCAGATTCCCAGAGGACAAAAGCCCAGAAGTTAGGGATTTGCCATTCAGCACGGTACGCTAGAATCTAAATTCTTGTAGGGTGTTCGGTCAGTTAGCCTGTGTTTTTGTCTTGACTGTCTTGACTTTGCCTTCACTTTAAAATCAAGCCTAAAATATCTCAAAAAGAAAACTCGGCTGAGGTTCCCCATCGGGAGCATCTACATTTATGCACACTCCATCAATGTTTCCCTCACCTTCAGCAGTCTCAGGGCAAGCGGGCAGAGCATCGCTGCTCCTGTGGGAGAAGGAAGCTAAACGCCCTCTTCAGCAAAAGAGGGTTGGGTGTAGACGCGAAGTGGCTTCTCGTAGAGTGGGGTTGCACACAATAGAGGCTCCCTGTCCCATCTCTATTGATTATCTCTTTTAACCATGTAGATATTAATAAAATACTTTTTAAATAAACATGAATTCTGAAAAAAAAATCCAATTACCCCGTTCCAAAAAATGGAATTCAAAAGAAATATTCATTTTGGTTGCCTTGATTGCCTTGGGGTTTCTTGGTAACTATTATAAGGTTTCTTTGTTTTTTGGGGTTGATTTTATTTTCGGAGAAATTGCGGTTTTTCTCGTTCTCTATTTTTATGGTTGGAAATGGGGCAGCATTGCCGGATTGGTCGCTGGCTTGTGTACTTATCTGCTGTGGAATCATCCCTATGCGGTGATTATTTTTACCCTCGAAGCTATTTTCGTGGGCTGGGGGTTGCAGCGCCGAAACTGGAATATGCTTTCCCTGGTCTTATTCTATTGGATATTGATTGGTATGCCGCTGGTAGGAGTGTTTTATGGTGGCCTGTTGCCCATGTCTACCAATGGTGTCATTTTAGTGGCACTCAAGCAATCGGTGAATGCGATCGCCAATGCCTTAGCCGCTCAATTAATCATTTATTCCCTGCCCCTATTTTCCTTCTTTCGGTATTGGCGTTCTCACGAAACACGCACCTTTCAGCAATTATTATTCACGGTTTTCATGACCTTTGTTTTTTTCCCATCTCTATTGGTGATGGTCTTGAACGCTCAACAGTCCTTAACGAATTTAGAAACTGAAATTCAAACCGAATTAGACGTAGCCTCTCGCCCACTCATTAATAACCTCAATTTTTGGTACGACCAGCATCAGGATGCGATCGCCAACTTAGCCGCCTTCAGCCCCACCGCCACCCCGGAGCAACTCCAACTCGCGTTGACCACCACCCAACAAAACCTCCCCTCCCTCAGCCAAATCGACCTGTGGGATGGCAACCAAAACACCATCGCCACCACCCCCCTCGACTCCGATAACCCCG
>CAZCWE010000549.1:0-1203 GCA_964502285.1 uncultured Spirulina sp.
TCTTTTGAGAAAAAGGGAATCTTAGGTGTCCTAAACTTTGTGACTACTGCTATATCTCCGAATCTGGTTGATTGAGACAGTGCAGGAGATAGCCCGGCCGCTTACCCTATCCCTAGCGGGAGGCTTACCCTTCGACTCCGCTCAGGGTGCGCTGGGTTACTTCAGGGTGCGCTGGATTGCTCCGGGTGCGCTGGGTTACTCAGGGTGTGCTGGGTTGTTGTATGAATTTTTTGCATAGATACCATCGAAGCTAACGGTTGTGAGGCTTGGGTTAGGTTCTTAAGATGAATGTATTGAAACAACAAAACTTTGAATCAACGGAGAACATTATGTTTGGACTATCAAAAACCAATGCAACCCCCAGCCAACACCAATCACGACGTGCTGGAGCCGGTTCAATGTTGCGGACGATGGTACGGTTTTGCAACTTCTATGGTGAATATCAATCGATAGCTCCGAGCGATCGCCGTCGATTCGTGATTGAACAAGAACCAAGATCGTAAAATTGCCCAGGGAACAGGTCAAAGTTGACCCCGATCATGCCTGCTTTGAAGCGAAACCCCTCACGTTAATTCAGTGAGGGGTTTCGCATGGAAATCGACTAGAATTTCCGCGCTATAGTCGTGATTTTTTTACGCAAAATGAGCGTTTTTTTGTGCTCAGAGTTGGAATGTTGCCTATTCGTAGGTCAACATATTGCCGGAGCTTAATCGATCCCAATAGTCTTTGAGATCGCCCGCGACTTCATTGGAGAGAATGTAGCAACCAATCAGGTTGGGGAATGCCATGCCAAGCAACATTAAATCGCTGAAGTCGATGATCAGTCCTAAGCTGGTTAAGCAGCCTAAGAAGGTGCAGACGATATAGATGACTTTGAAGATGATGCTGGTTTCGGAGCCGAATAAATAGCTCCAGGCTTGGATGCCGTAGTAGCTCCAGGAAATAATCGTGGAGAAGGCAAACAAACAGACTGCAATGCTCAAGACGACGGGGAACCAACTAATCACGGAGGCAAAGGCGTTAGAGGTCATGGCTACGCCGCTTAATTCGTCGCCGGTATCTTTGTAGACTCCGCTGAGGACGATCGCGATCGCAGTCATGTTACAAATGACGACGGTATCGATGAACGGCTCTAGGAGGGCGACGATGCCTTCGCGGATATGTTCATCGGTACGGGCGGCGGAGTGAGCGATCGCGGCTGAA
>CAZCWE010000549.1:1213-2440 GCA_964502285.1 uncultured Spirulina sp.
CCCCGGCTTCGTTGGAGAAGGAACTCCGGCGAATCCCTTGCACCATCACCCCGACGATGCCACCCACCGCCGCAGACGGAGCGAAGGCTTCCCGGAAGATCGTACCCACAGCGGCCGGAACTTCTGCGATATTGACCACAATCACGAAAAGACAAGCGATCGCATAGATCACCGCCATGGCCGGGACGAGTTTTTCAGCGACCGCCCCGATGCGGCGAATCCCGCCAATAATCACGAAGCCCGCCAACCCTGCGAGCACCACCCCAAACAGCCACGCCGGGATGCCAGGGACGAGGCCACTAATGGCGGCGTAGGCTTGGTTGGATTGGAACATATTCGCACCGCCGAGGCTCCCACCGAGGCAGAGAATGCAGAACAACACGGCCAAGCCTTTCCCTAGGGGGCGCATTCCCTTGGGGGATAGGCCACGGGTGAGGTAATACATGGGGCCGCCTAGGACGGTTCCGTCGCTGGCGATGCGGCGATATTTCACCGCGAGGGTGCATTCAACAAATTTGGTGACCATGCCGCAAAAACCCGCCAGGGTCAGCCACACCATCGCGCCGGGCCCGCCTAATTGAATGGCGACGGCAACCCCGGCGATGTTCCCCAGGCCGACGGTTCCGGAAACGGCGGTGGCGAGGGCTTGGAAGTGGGACACTTCTCCTTCGTCGTTGGGGTCATCAAATTTTCCTTGGACGACTTCAATGGCGTGCTTGAAACCACGCACGTTGATAAAGCCCATGCGGAAGGTGAAGAAGATGGCAGCGATGAAGAGCCACAGCACGATAAAGGGGAAACCATTTTCGCCGCCGATTTTGAAAAAGAGCAGGACGGACATCACGTCCACAATGGGTTTGAAAATGGCATCAGCGCCGGTGACAGCAGCATCTTGGGCAAAGGCACGGGGTGCGATCGCAAAGATGAGGAGAGCCGTTAAGCCAATTGACCGCCAAAGCGGATTTTGGATTAGCGTTGATCCGATTTGTCTAAGTGTGGTGAGTTGATGGTGTAACGGTCGGCGCGGTCTAAACGATTTCATAGGAATAGTGTTTCAATGACAGAGCTAAACGATAACGATCGATGCAGAACGTCAGGATCAGGGGTAATACATCTCCCTCACGGCACAAACCCAGGTTGAATGGCTAGGGTTTTGACATCCTCCCCAGCCGAAAGGCGTGGGGATTCCCAGTCTAGCGAGCCGAATGGCCAACTTCCTGATGGGTA
>CAZCWE010000550.1:0-2439 GCA_964502285.1 uncultured Spirulina sp.
CTGTTGCTGCTTGATCCCAGAATCCCCCGTTTTCTAAACGGGGGAGTAAGTCAACACAGGCACAAAGCAGAATCGAGGAATTGAACGAATGCTGAAGCGCGTCGGATTGGCTCTGCTGGGAATTATGGTTTTGGAATTTGCGCCTCCCGCTGGGCTGGGCCGTACTGCGATCGCTCAACCCACCCCCTCGAATGCCGATGGTTCAAACCCAGCCGATCGGGTCGTGGTCGAGGGACAACTCACCGCCGAAAGTCCCACCTATGATGACGGGACGCATTATGCTCTTTATCCCTTGACTGTGCAGGCGGGGGACAGTGTGCAAATCGACTTGATCAGCATGGAGTTTGACGGGGTTTTAAAACTCTATGACGGCGAGGGCAATATCATCGCCCAGAATAACAACGGCGGCGAGGGGAATAATGCGAAACTCGTCGAAACGATCCCCGCTGCCGGGGACTATGCGATCGCAATATCCACCTATCAGCCTGGAACCACCGGACGCTATCAACTGCAAGCCCAAACCGCCGATCCGGAAGTGTTGGCGCAGTTGGCCCGCGCTGAGGTCTTAAGTCAGCAGGTGGCCGCCGCCCTCCAAACCCAAAACTATCAACAAGCGTTGCCCTGGGCGGAGGAGGCGTTAGCGTTACGCCATGGCGTTTTTGGGGATGATCATTTTTATACCCTGGCGAGTCTGACCCTGTTGGGGTATTTGTATCGGGATTTGGGGGAATATCGTCGGGCGGAGGAGGTCTTGCAGCGGGCGTTGGCGGGGATTGGGACAGAACTGAGCCCGTTGAATCAATCAGCGGCGATCGCCCACGGGAACATTGCAGATCTGTACATGCAGATGGGCCGCTACAGCGAGGCGATTCCGTTTCGGGAAGCGGCGATCCGGATCTGGGAGGCAAACTACGGCCCCGACCATCCCCGCACCGCCACCAGCCTCAACCAATTGGGACAACTCTATTTGCAAACCGGGGAATATGAGAAAGTTGAACCCCTTTTTCAACGGTCGTTAACGATCCGGGAGACGAGTTTGGGCCCCGATGATCCTGCCACGGCGGTGAGTTTGAATAGTCTGGCGTTGCTGTATCAACGCTTGGGCCGTTATGCCGAGGCTGAACCGCTGTTATTGCGATCGCTGCAAATCATCGGGCCGACAACCGCCGACAATCGCACCGCCAAAGCCGCGAATCTCGACAACTTGGCACAACTGTCTGAGTCGTTAGACCGTCCCGCCCAAGCCGAACAGTATTATCAACAGGCCTTAACTCTGCGGGAGCAAGACGCTGAGCGCAATCCCCTCGATTGGGCAAAGGGTTTAAATAATATTGCGGCGTTTTATCAACGCCAAGACCGCCTCGCCGAAGCTGAACCGCTGCTTGAGCGCGTTCGGGCAATTCATGAGCGCGTTCTCAATCGGGATCATCCTGACTATGCCCTCAGCGCCCATAATTTAGCGTCGTTGTACCATCGCACGGGCCGCTATCAGCAAGCTGAGGCCTTGTTACAGACTGCGATCGCTGTCCGGGAGCAAGCCCTGGGCCCCACCCATCCCCTCACTCAATTGAGCCTCAGTCACTTCGCCCTCTCCCGCTGGGCCCAGGGCGATACTACCGCCGCCACCGCACAATTAACCCGAACCCTTGACCTCGAAGAACAGACCCTAGATCGGCTCTTGGCCATTGGCTCCGAACGGCAAAAACGCGCCTATTTCCAAACGATTAACGGCTCCACCAATGCCGCCGTGTCCCTCAGTCAAGCGGGCGCACCGGACAGCGATGCCGCCGCCCGCTTGGCCCTGACCACGATTTTGCGACGCAAAGGGCGAATTTTAGACGCGCTCACCGATAACCAAGCCACCCTGCGCCAAAACCTCACCCCGGCCAATCGACGGTTGCGCGATCGCATCAACACCACCCGCAGCGACCTCACCCAAGCCATTTTTAACCCCCCCACCCCCCTCAACGACGACTACCGCAACCATGTCGCCCACCTCACCACCACCCTCGATCGCCTCGAAGCCGATCTCGCCCGCATCAGTGCTGAATTTCGCGTCGAACAAACCCCCGTCACCCTCGCCGCCGTCCAAGCCGCCATCCCTGCCAACACTGCCCTGATCGAGTTCATTAAATATCGCCCCTTTGACCCCAAAACCTTCAAACGGGGCGATTTTCGCTATGGGGTCTATCTCCTCAACGCGGCCGGGGCCGTCCATTGGGCGGATCTGGGCCCCGCCGCTGAGGTTGACCTCCTTGCCCAACGGTTCCGCAACACCGCCCAACAATTTCGCCGCCCCCGTGCCGTGCGTACCACTGCCCGCGAGCTAGAGCAACGCCTTTTGGGTCGCCTGCGTCCCCAACTGGAGGGGGTGGACCATCTGCTGATTGCGCCTGATGGTGAACTGAATGTGATTCCTTTTGCGGCCCTCCTCAACCC
>CAZCWE010000551.1:0-2433 GCA_964502285.1 uncultured Spirulina sp.
CAAGTTTGTTAGGACATTTAATCAGCGCACCCTGAGGGTCGTCGAAGGGTAAGCGACCGGGCTTCGACTCCGCTCAGCCCTCGACAGTAGACCTCTTGCACGAATCATACTCCCCAATTTCGGTAATCCTCTCTAGGAGAGCCATACAGCCACTTTGGGATAGTTGGCACAGTGACGTGATTTGGTATTGCTGCAAGAGGTCTAATATTTAGATGTCCTAAACCTTGTGACTACTGCTATACATGACTGTTGGTGATGCTGCGATCGCTCGCCATCGGTGCGTTCTTGGGATTTTTTCGGGTTCGGGGCGGATCGGGTGCGATCGCTAGAGTGGGCGATCGTCAATATGATTAACTGAAAAGCGGTTAAGCCGGGAGCATCCGGGTTAACCCTGTCCTCAATTTTTGACAAGACTTATGTACGACGTTTACGGGATTGGGAATGCCTTGGTGGATATGGAGTATGAAGTCACTCCCGAACAACTAGCAGACCTCCAGGTAGAAAAAGGCGTGATGACCCTCGTGGATGAACTGCGCCAAGGGGAAATTACCGCCGCCCTGAAAAATTTAGAGCCGAAAAAAACAAGCGGCGGCTCCTCGGCCAATACCCTCGTCACCGTGGCGCAATTGGGGGGCAAGGGCTTCTATTCTTGCAAGGTGGCCAATGATGAAACCGGCGGATTTTTCATGGCGGATTTGCTCGAATGCGGCCTGGATACGAACTTGCAGCATCAACACCGCAGCGATGGGATTACCGGGAAATGTTTAGTCCTAGTCACCCCCGATGCCGATCGCACCATGAACACCTTTCTCGGCATTTCCGGGGCAATTTCCACCACGGAGATCGATCAACGGGCCTTGAATCAGTCGAAATACATCTACACCGAAGGCTATCTCGTCACCTCCCCCACGGGGAAAGAAGCAGCGGTGGCGGCGTTGATTTTGGGGAAAACGGCGGGGGCGAAAACGAGTTTTTCCCTGTCTGACCCGAACATGGCGAAGTTTTTCCGGCCGGGGCTGTTGGAGATTATCGGCTCTGGGGTGGATCTGCTCTTTGCCAATGAAGCCGAAGCCTTGGAGCTGGCCCAAACCGAAAGCTTGGAAGATGCGATCGCCTACCTCAAAACCATTTCGCAAACCTTCGCCCTCACCCAAGGCCCCCAAGGTTCCCTCGTCTTCGACGGCGACACCCTCCACGAAATCCCAGCGGTGACCGTCAAGGCGATCGACACTGTCGGCGCGGGGGATACCTACGCCGGAGCCTTCCTCTACGGCATCACCCACGGCATGGACTACGCCGCTGCGGGTCATCTTGCCTCCCAAGCCGCTGCCAAGGTGGTCACCCAATATGGCCCCCGTTTGGCCCCGGAGGTCTTGCCCGCCCTCCTCAACGCCTAACATCCTCACGCCAAACCCGTTAAGATCGCCAGAGAAAAACTCACCCCAGGTCATTATGGAATTTGAGGCCGCAACCGCCGCCGATGCTGTCATCAAGCAAAATCTGGAACAATTTCTAGTGGTGCTCACCGTGTCCCTCAGTGTGGCGACGGTGTCCCGGATTTTTAGCTGGTTTCGCCGCATTCCCTATACCCTGCTGCTGGTGATTGTGGGCTTGGGGTTGGCGTTTGTAAATGTGCGGCTGGTGAACCTGTCGCCGGAACTGATTTTAGAAATATTCCTGCCGCCGCTGTTGTTTGAGGCGGCGTGGAATATTCGCTGGCGCGATTTACAAGAAAGCTTGGTTCCGGTGGGCTTGTTTGCGATCGCAGGCGTGATCATTTCCATCCTGGGTGTTGCCCTCCCGGTCAGCCAATTTACCGGCCTTTCTCTCCCCATCGCTCTCCTGTTGGGGGCGAGCCTCGCCGCTACCGATCCCGTGTCCGTAGTTGCCCTGTTTCGGGAACTGGGGGCCGGGAAACGCCTCACAACGGTCATGGAAGGGGAGAGCCTCTTTAATGATGGCGTGGCGGTGGTGGCGTTCCTGCTGTTGGTGGGGATTCCCCTCGGCGTGGAAGAATTTTCGATTCCCGTCACTGTGGCGCGGTTTGGGACGTTTGTGGGGATTGGGGCGGGGTTGGGCTGTTTGATTGGCTATGGGATTTCCTACCTGACCCAACGCTTTGACTTTCCCCTCGTTGAACAGTCCTTAACCCTGGTTTCAGCCTACGGAACCTATCTCCTCGTGGAGGAATTGGGGGGATCGGGGGTGATTGGCGTGGTGACGGTGGGGCTGATTTTGGGGAATTTTGGCTCCCGAATTGGCATGAATCCCCGGACGCGCTTGATTGTCTCGGAGTTTTGGGAATTTCTCGCCTTTTTCGTCAATTCCATCGTCTTTTTGCTGATTGGCGATCAGATTAACTTTGGCAGTTTGAGTAAGAATCTGGATCTGATTGCGATCGCGATTCTCACCGTTGTCGGTACGCGCTTCATC
>CAZCWE010000552.1:0-2432 GCA_964502285.1 uncultured Spirulina sp.
CACCGTCTCGCCCTGCTCGTTAAACCACGCCTCCCACGCGGCTTTCAGGGTTTTTGGAATCATATCCACCCGGTTGAGTAGCAAGATCCGGGGCTTCTCCCCAATCCACTCACCCACGTTCGGATGTTGCGACGCTAGGGGAATCCGCGCATCGAGGACTTCAAACACCACATCGACGTGTTTGAGTTGTTCTTTAAGTTGGCGTTCGGCTTTGGCAATGTGGCCGGGATACCACTGAATCAGGGGAGGGCTATTACGCATAATGAGGGAGAAAATGGGCAGCGATCGCGCCTCTTTAAAAATACCAGGGAAGCCGTGCGACTTCCCTGGTATTGTCGTGCAATTCAGCGTCAAAGAGGGTGACTCGCCTCGGACGCTAACGAGTTCTACACCAACGCGGCCATCTTGACTTCGTTGCTGTCGAGAATCACTTGTAACTCTTCGGAGTCCACGGTTTCTTTTTCCACCAGCACTTCGGCCAGCTTATCGAGAACGTGGCGGTTATCCGTGAGCACTTCTTTGGCGCGATCGTAGGCACGGTCTACCAATTTGCGCACTTCTTCGTCAATCACCGCAGCGGTCTCATCGGAGAAGTCGCGATCGGAGGCAATATCACGCCCCAAGAACACATTCCCCGATTGGCGACCCAAGGCCACCGGGCCGAGTTGGTCACTCATGCCGAAGCGGGTCACCATTTGGCGAGCCACCCGGGCCACCTGTTGTAAATCATTGGATGCGCCTGTGGTCACTTCTTCTTCACCGAAGATGATCTCTTCAGCGATCCGACCGCCCAGAGCAACAGCCATCTGGTTTTGCAGGTAGGAGCGGGAATAGAGCCCCGAATCCATGCGGTCTTCGCTGGGGGTGAACCAGGTTAACCCACCGGCACGACCGCGAGGAATGATGCTGATTTTTTGGACGGGGTCATAGTCGGGCATCAGCGCACCGACAAGGGCATGACCGGCTTCGTGGTACGCCACGAGGGTTTTGCGCTTCTCGCTCATGACCCGGTCTTTTTTCTCAGGGCCAGCGAGGACGCGATCGATCGCATCGTTCACTTCGTCCATGGAGATTTCGGTGAGGTTGCGACGAGCGGCAAGAATCGCGGCTTCGTTGAGCAGGTTGGACAGGTCAGCCCCGGTGAAGCCCGGAGTCCGACGGGCAATCTTGTCGAGATCCACATCCTTGGCGAGGGTTTTACCACGGGCGTGGACGTTGAGGATTTCGCTGCGGCCGGCGTAGTCAGGACGATCCACCACCACTTGACGGTCAAAACGACCGGGACGTAATAGGGCGGCATCGAGCACGTCGGGGCGGTTGGTGGCAGCGATGATGATGATGCCGGTGTTGCCTTCAAACCCGTCCATTTCCGTCAGGAGTTGGTTGAGGGTTTGTTCCCGTTCATCGTTACCGCCGCCGATGCCCGCGCCCCGTTGGCGACCCACAGCGTCGATCTCGTCGATGAAGATCAAACAAGGCGCATTTTCTTTCGCTTTCTTAAAGAGGTCACGGACACGAGACGCACCGACCCCGACAAACATTTCCACAAATTCCGAACCGGAGATGCTGAAGAAGGGTACAGCCGCTTCCCCTGCGATCGCTTTCGCCAACAGGGTTTTACCCGTTCCCGGCGGCCCGACGAGGAGCACCCCTTTCGGAATTCGCGCCCCAACGGCGGTAAAGCGTTCCGGCTGTTTCAAGAACGTCACCACTTCTTGCAGTTCTTCTTTGGCTTCGTCAATCCCCGCCACATCATCAAACATCACCCCGGTTTTCGCTTCCATTTGGAACCGAGCACGAGACTTACCAAAATTCATCGCTTGGCCAGGGCCGCCGGGCATATTACTAGAGCGGCGGAACAGGAAGAAGAGGGAGCCAATCAGCAACAATGGGAAAATCAAATTCCCCAAAAAGCCCCACACCGCCCCTTCGCTGCGCACCGGGTGAGAATCCAGGGTGACCCCTTCTTCGCGCAGCTTCGCCACGAGTTCCGGGGCGTTGCTCGGCAGGTCTACCCGCAGGGTTTGGCTGCGGCCATCCAGTTGCGGATCGGTGGCTTGGACGATCGCCGTCCGTCCCCCTTCGTAGAGGTCAACACTTTGCACCCGATGGGCATCCACATATTCCAGAAAACGCCCGTAGGTCATCCGGGTGCTGGCACTGTTATTGCCCATATCGTTGGCATTTCCAGTCATGCTTCCTTGCCAGAAAAAGAAGCCAACTAAAAGGGCGGGCAATGTCCACAGGAGGATAATTCTCCAAGAAAATTTCATAGGTAGCAGTCTCGTAGTGATGATCAATGACGCTAGGATGGCCGCCTAGCTACGGCAGAAATTGCGTTTAAAAAGCAAATTTTTATAGAGAATTGGCGAAAACGGCCAAGGTTTCTTAACTAAATTTAACGTAATTCTCACAATAGGGGCAAGAACCCC
>CAZCWE010000553.1:0-2421 GCA_964502285.1 uncultured Spirulina sp.
CTGAGCGGAGTCGAAGGGTAAGCGGCCGGGCTTCGACTCCGCTCAGCCCTCGGATGTCCTAACTAACTGTTCCATTGCTTTAAACAGCAAGAGAGATCCCCGTCGGGGATCTCTCTTGCGATTGATTCAGCTTAATCGCTGGGGTCAGAATCTAGGGCTAGTTCATTCCTAAGTATTCAGCTTCAGCTTCAAGCTGCTTCACTAAATCTTCATTACCGGAAGAACGAGCCGATTCTAAACGTTGTTGGAGGCTTTTGCGCAGGTTGTCGCGGTGGTTTGCAGCCGTGTTGCGGAGTACTTCTTTGCGTGTTTGGTTCAACATAATTAATCCCTCGATTGAAAATAAAATGGTCTAAATCATTGGGGCACACTTTTAAGATATCACCGTTCCCTGATAAAAAGGGTTACATGACAAAAAAAGTAACAATTGCTACAGACTTTTAGAAGAACTTTCTTTCGATTTCCTAGGATATTCTTTTGATCACACCCTAATGTTGACCTTGCTCACTGACTTTGGGATTCAAGATGGTTACGTTGGCATCTTAAAAGGCGCGATCGCATCCATTGCCCCCCGCTGTTCCGTCATTGATCTCACCCACGCGATCCCCCCTCAAAATATTGCCGCAGCGCGGTTTTGTCTCCTCAATGCCTATCGGTACTTTCCGCCGCAGACGGTGCATGTGGCCGTGGTTGATCCGGGGGTGGGGAGCGATCGCCGAGGCGTAGCGATTCAAATTAAGGAAGGTTGGTTAGTGGGCCCGGATAATGGCCTGTTTAGTGGTGTTTTACAAACCTCTCCGCCCCGTGCCGCTGTAATGTTGAATAATCCTCACTACTGGCGCACCATTCACCCTAGTACCACCTTCCACGGTCGGGATATTTTTGCACCCGTGGGGGCTCACTTATCCCTCGGCGTACCGTTAACAGAACTCGGCGATCCCATCGATCCAAACAGCTTAGTCTCGCTGCCATTACCCCCCGTTACCGAAGCTGCCACAGGACTCCACGGCACAATTCAACATATCGACCATTTCGGGAATTTAATCACCACGATTCCGGGGGAACGGGTCAGCGATCGCACCTGGGGGATCAAGATCGGCGATCGCATCATTGCCGCCGCCTCCAACTACAGCGATCGGCCCTGGGGGAGTGCGATCGCTCTCATCGGCAGCCATGGCTGGGTTGAATTGGCGATTAACGGCGGCAACGCCCAAACCGAATTCCGGGCAAAAGTCGGCGCAGCCTGCGATCTGGTGTGGCTGGATTCAGCATCCACAAAGCCGAATCCAGCGCCACCCTAAGCGGAGATGCCTAGAGTTTCTCGTTTAAAAACTCAATCGTTTTCTCCCAAGCATCCATCGCCGCCGCTTCCACATAGCGCGTGCCCGACGGATTCGCAAAGGCATGACCCGCCCCCTCATACAGATGCACCTCCACCGACTTATCCAACGCCTTGAGGACACGCTCGAATTCCGCCACCGTCTCCGGCGTTGGGTTGGTGTCGTCCGCGCCAAAGAAACCAATAATCGGCATTTCGAGGGTCGCCAACTGTTCCGGATCGGTGGTGATGCCGCCGCCGTAGTAGATTACCGCTGCATCGAGGGATTCCGGGAACAGCAACGCCGTATTCAGCGACCAAGTGCCGCCAAAACACCAGCCCAAGCTGGCAATTTTCGGGGCTTGCTGGGTGTCTTCTAGATAGGCGTAGGCTTGGCTGATGTTGGCGTTGGCAGCATCAAGATTGCTCATCACACCGCCCACGAGTTCGCGGGCTTTGTCCGGCATATCCGCCACCGCGCCATTGTAAAGATCAATCGCGAGGGCGGTGTAGCCTTCCCCGGCGAGGCGGCGCGTCATCGTTTCAATATTTTCATTCAGCCCCCACCATTCATGAATGACGATGATCGCAGGACTGGGTTCAACACGATCGGCGGGGCGGGCGAGATAGCCCTGAATCGGTTGGTCGTCATCGGTCATACCGTAGGTGATGGTTCCGGCGAGGACGGCTTGGCTGGGGGCAAATTCAGTAATAGCCGATGCGATGGGGCGATCGCTGCGGTGGAGTTCATGAAGGCGATCGCTTTGAGCGATGGATGCGGGGGTTTGAATACCAGCCCAAATGAGGACAGTACAGCAGGCCGCGATCGCAGCCAGGATAACGTTGCGCATGGTGATCGATGGGGATGAAAAACGCCCATAGTGTAACGAATTTGAAACACAATTGTGGCTATACTGGTGCAAAAGTATTAACAAATAGCCATGACAGCCTGGAATTACGAAACAGCGATCGCTGAACTCGAAACCCTAATCACTCAACTGGAAACCGGGAATCTCCCCCTCGAACAAGTTTTTCAACAATTTGAAACTGCCACCCAACACCTGCAACAATGTGAGGCATTCTTACAGCAGGGTCAAACCCAA
>CAZCWE010000554.1:0-2403 GCA_964502285.1 uncultured Spirulina sp.
CCGGCCGCTTACCCTATCCCTCCGGGAGGCTTCGCCAACGACTCCGCTCAGGGTGCGCTGATTAAATATCCTAACAAGCTTGTCCACTGCTATACATAACGTTCAAGTGTTGGCCTAAGTTGCGATCGATCCCCCTAAATCCCCCTTTTGAAGCAGGGTGGTTTCATTTAGAGAGAGAAAAATGAACATAGAATTAGTGTTCTCCTTCCTTTTGTCTGCTGATGACCTCTTCCTTCCCTCTCATTGACAAACTTCAAGCCATTCCCGATTACCGCAAACCCAAAGGTCGCCGTCATGACCTTTGGCTATTGCTGTTGCTCGTCTTACTCGGCACCTTGTGTGGTTATCGCGGCTATCGTCCCCTCGAAGAGTTTTGTCGAACTCATTGGCTCACCCTCGGCTCACAGTTATCCTTGCCTGCCTCCACCCGCATCCCCTCCTACTCCACCTTCCGCCGACTCTTGCATCAAGCCGATTTTGAGCCCTTGCTGAGTTTGTTTAACGAATGGGTCTCTCAGATGCTGCCCTTGTCTAAAACCACTTGGGTTTCTGGTGATGGCAAAGCGATTAAAAGCACCTTGTCAGACTACAGCGAGTCCAGTCAGTCCTTCATCAACACGGTGAGTGCCTTTACCCATGAACAGGGTTTAGTCATGCATCTCCAAGTGGCAGATAACAAACAGGGATCTGAGCAGCAAGTGGTGGAGCAGTTAATCACCGCCCTCAACGGTCAGCCGGTCATCTTCACCTTTGATGCCTTGCATTGTCAAAAAAAACGGTGGAACGCATTATCGTTCAAGAACAGCACTATCTAATTGCGCTCAAGGCGAATCAAAAGACCCTCTACCAAACGGTGCAAGCTCAACATCAACAGGGTCAATGGCTTGACCAAGTGACCTGTGAAGACCTGACTCATGGTCGCCACATCTATCGACGGGTTTCAGTCTATGAGGCTCCCCCGGCATGCCAAGCTCAATGGGCTGGTTTACAGTGTTTACTCTGGGTGGAGCGCTGGGGCAGTCGTGATGGCAAATCCTACTCAGAATCGATGGGCTACATCAGCAGTTTATCCTTGAGTGCTCAGGAGTTTGCGGAGGCGATTCAGGGCCACTGGCAGATTGAGAATCGTCTCCACTGGGTGCGGGATGTCCTGTGGGAAGAGGATTGGGGGCGTCCTGGGGGGAAGGCTCCCATACATTGGGCAATTTTGAATTGTTGGCTGCTGAATTTGGTGCGCCAATTGGGGTCTCGTACGGTTCCGCAAGGTCTGCGCCGTTTGGCAAATCAAGTGGAGTTAGTTTGGATGATACTGACGCAAGGTTTTTCTTTTCTTAAATGAAACCACCCTGCTTAAAAAGGGGGATTTAGGGGGATCGATCGCAACTTAGGTCAGTATTTAGGGGTTGTGTATAAGCAGTAGCGTGGGAGGCGGGGCCTAACCCACGCCCAAAATATAGTTGAACTGATCCCGCCCGGCATTCAGTTCGAGCAGTTTAATCACTTGGCGATTGTCGTCGTAGGGGCCGTTGATATAGAGGGGTTTGTCTTGATAGCCAAAGCGCAGGACGGGTTCCCCCGACCAATGCCCCAAATGGTAGAGGGTTTGCTCAAAGTCAGGATGAGGATTGAAGCCGAGCCGGGCGGCATATTCCACGGCTCCGAAGACGATCGCTTGCGCGTTTGAGAGGGCGATCGCTCGATACCCCGCTGGAAATGCCCCATAAAAACGCTGAACAAAGTCGGGATATTGGGAGCGATCGAGTTGATGAGGCTTCATTGTATCTTTGACCCCTAAGCAGAGATAATCCACCAAATAGGTACAAACCGACAGGCGATCCATCCCCTTTAGACGCGCCACTAACACCAACCCAAGGCAGCTTTGGGGTAAATCGTCGGGCTGATGGCCATGGAGAAGATAGTCGGCACAGGTCTGATCGACGAGGCATTCATGGATCGGGGGAAGATCGCCTTTGGTGGCTAGGGTGAAGATGGGGCCATCCCCATGGGCGGCGATCACACTGCGCACCTCTGAAACTCGGAGCTTGAGTTTGGCGGCGATGTGACGGGGGGTATGGTTTTGAGCGCGGAGAGCGAGGATGGTTTGTTCGTGTTCTGGGGACATGGGGACTCCTCACCGGTGGGCTGAATCGGGATCGAACTGCGCAAAGAGGCTTGCCAAAATTGTATTGGAAAAGAGGAACCCTTCTGGATCGGTGAGGGCGATCGCATTTTCCCCCAGCCTCACCCAACCCTGATCGGCATACGGGGCGAGGGTGGCGCGGATTTGGGTCTGGTCTGGGAGGGTGAAGCGATCGAGGCTGACCCCATCCCGAAGACGGAGTAGAGGAGGAGCTGGATTGAGCCCCCCCTGGAGCCGACGATCAGATCGGTGCCGCTGATGGT
>CAZCWE010000555.1:0-2397 GCA_964502285.1 uncultured Spirulina sp.
GATCGGCTAACATAGATGAATAGAACTAAAAACTTGGTTGATCAACCTAATTTTGAGAAAGATATAAAAATTTGAGTCAGAAACCGGGTTTTTAACTGCCTAAATCGCTAATCTCTATGACAGGAAATGACGGATGAACAAAAGGGAACGTTTGCCAATATTTGCCCGGATTTTGTGGTGGAGTTACGATCGCAGTCGGATACTCTGAAGTTGCTGCAAGAGAAGATGCAGGAGTATATGGGGTAAGGGCACGGCAATGCCGTGCCCCTACATGATGATGCTCCCCGATCGCACAATTACCCGGATTTCATATCCGCGATCGCATTCTTCGTCATTGACGCAATGGCTTTATCTGTGGCTTTGGGTAAATGATAGTATTTCCCTCCGGCTTGCTTGGCTAACTCCTTGGCAAACCCTGTGGAGACAAACTTGTTTTCGGTATCAATCACCAATAACTGAATCCCCATTGCCCGAATTCTTGCGGCTATCTCCAATAATTCCCCTTTAATATCTGGCTTTTCACCTTCGGGTAGGGGTTCACCCAGAGAACGGGCTAAGGGAATATTCCCGCGTCCATCGGTAATCGCCACAATCACGATTTGACCGATATCTCCTGACATTTTGGCATTCGTACCGACGCGCACCGCCTGGGTTAATCCATGTGCCAAGGGGGAACCGCCACCACAGGGTAATCGATCAAGTCGCCCTCGTGCCAAAGCAATGGAACGGGTGGGCGGTAATAACACCTCAGCCTGTTCGCCGCGAAAGGGGATTAGGGATACTTGGTCACGGTTTTGATAGGCTTCGGTCAACAGTTGCATCACCGCACCCTTCGCCGATTGCATCCGGTTGAGTGCCATGGAACCCGACGCATCCACCAAAAATACAACCAACGCCCCAGCTTTCCGGGCAAGGCGTTTGGAACGCATATCCCCCGACTCTACGATAACCTTACGGTTTGGCTGGCGTTCCCGGCGTCCTTTTTGATAGGGTGCAGCCGCCCGTAATGTGGCATCAACGGCGATGCGTTTAACGGCACCTTTGGGAAGCATGGGTTTGACATAGCGCCCGCGATCCTCGGAGAAGATAATACTGCGCGTTCCCGATTTTCCTTGTCGCTGCGCCATTTGAGCGAAGTAGAGGACAGTGGGGTCGAGAACTACGCCCTCGGTATCGAAGACGAATTCTTCGGGGACACTGGGGGGTTCTTGTTCTTGTTCTGGTTCTTGTTCCTCGTCTTCCTCCTCCTGATCTTCGGGTTCGTCTTGATCTTGAGACGACTCATCTTGGGGCGGTGGGGGTGGAGGTGGCGGTGGCGGTTCCTCTGGTGGGGTCTGGACGATGGTAGAACGGGGGACAATCACTAATTCCACGGCGCGTTTCAAATCGTCAGCACTGACCGTCTGACGCCCATCTAGGGCGGCTGAGGCTTTGGCGACGCGCACGGCAAAGAGTTCCGCCCGATGCCCTTGAACGCCACCCCGCAGGGCTTCTTCAACCAGATAAGCAATTTGGTCAGATGTAATTTGGACGTCTTTGAGCCATTCCCGTGCCAGGATAATATCAGTTTTCAGGTTATCGATGTCTTCGTTATATTGACCGAGAAAGGCTTGGGGTGAAGTCGTGTAGGCGATCGCTTGTTCGACGGCTTGCACTCGCTGATCCAGTGCCAATACCCCATCAGCAGAGAGGGTTATGGCAATTCTATCCAGTAAATGCTCCCGCAGGGGTCCTTCGTCGGGGTTATAGGTGGCGATTAATAAAGGTTTGCAGGGATGCTGAAAACTCATCCCCTCTCGTTCAACTTGGTTGCGCCCGTCGGTGAGAACGCTTAACAGTTGGTTGGCGATTTGGTCATCCAGGAGGTTGATTTCATCAATATATAACACCCCCCGATGTGCCTGTGCCAAGAGTCCGGGTTGAAACACAGGTTCCCCTTGTTGGACTGATTTCTCCACATCCACCGAACCTAAGAGGCGATCTTCGGTTGTCCCCAGTGGGATTTGTACAAACGGTGCGGGGATAATTTCCGTCTCCACGGTATCGGGTGTAACGCCTTGGGCTAAAAGCTGGTCATCCCATTCTTGAGGATAACGGGGATGACAATTAGAAATGGAACCCTTGACCACTTCAATGGGCGGGAGTAAGGCGTGAAGGGCGCGTGCCATCACGGATTTAGCCGTTCCCCGTCGTCCCGCGATCGCGACTCCTCCTAATCCCGGATCAACCGCCGCCAACAGCAGCGCTAATTTAATCGCTTCTTGCCCAACAACAGCCGTTAGGGGAAAATTGGTTGCTGGGGCAGAGTTCAGCACAGGCATAAGGCAAGCATGACACTATCAGTCTTTCAGCATACCTTGTCCTGGAGTGGTTTGGACGGTTAGCGGAAAAATCTCG
>CAZCWE010000556.1:0-1071 GCA_964502285.1 uncultured Spirulina sp.
GTTAAGCGATCGGCGTTGGCAGTGAACAGATCGGCATCGTCGGGGGACATGGCGATCAATTGATCGCGAATTGCTGCCACCATGGCGATCGCATTTTCCGCATCGCCCCACACATGGGGGTCGGGAACCCGTTGCCCCTCATCGTTCAAAGCCAACGGCTCCACCACTTCCCCCACCGCAAATCTTGGCACCTGCGTCCCCACCCCTTCGATCAAGCGAATCAAGGCCGGTTCCAGTTGATAGCCGTTATAGAGAATCAAATCCGCCTCTTCGAGGGCCACCGTATCGCGGGGCTCGGGTTCATAAATATGGGGATCATCCCCCGGCTGCAAAATACTCGTCAGTTCAATCTCATCCCCCCCCACCTCGGCGGTCAAATCCGCCAGAATCGTGCTCGTTGTCACCACCTGGGGGAGGGCTGAATCAACGGTGACAGCGGGGGTACAACTCCCTAGGAGGGCGGTTAAACCCACCCCTAAGCAACGGCTCACGCTCAACTTCATAGGTCTTTCATATTGTTTTCATTTTTTCTATCATATTCTTTTCATTTTTTGATACGCTGGGCAATAACACCCTGAATTACTCCAACGATTTTCGTTGTTTGCCCCACGTCCCATGTCAAACGCCGTTACTCTCTCTAGCGATCGCACCCTCTCCATTCAGCACCTCGGTGTCCGCTATCGCAGCGTCGAAGCCCTCCGCGATATCACCCTCGATGTGCTCCCCGGACGGGTCACCGGCATCATTGGCCCCAACGGAGCCGGGAAAAGCAGCCTGTTAAAAGCGATGCTCGGCCTGATTCCCACCAGTGCCGGACGCATCGACTACAACGGCAAACCCCTCAAACAGCAACTCGCCCAGGTCGCCTACGTCCCCCAACGCAGCCAAATCGATTGGAGCTATCCCGTCACGGTGTGGGATGTGGTGCTGATGGGACGGGTCCGGCAAACGGGATGGTTTCAGCGGTTTTCGCCCGTAAGTCGCCAAGCAGCACGGGCGGCCCTCGAACGGGTGGATCTGCTCGATTTGCGCGATCGCCCCCTGGGCCAACTGTCCGGCGGTCAACAACAG
>CAZCWE010000556.1:1081-2374 GCA_964502285.1 uncultured Spirulina sp.
TGATGAACCCTTTGTGGGGGTGGATCAAAAGACCGAAACGATTATTTTTGAGATTTTCGCCGAATTAGCCGCCGCCGGAAAAACGGTGCTCGTGGTCAATCACGATCTCGGCGAATCGATCACCGAATTTAACGACCTGATCATCCTCAACCGTGAATTAATCGCCGCTGGCCCCCGCCCCCAAGTGTTCAATGATCAAACCTTGAAGCGGGCCTATAGTGGTCAAGTGATGTTCTTCGATGGGGCGCAACCCTTCGCTGCCTGAGCCTTGGCCGTAGGGCGATCGCGATTCATCACCCAACCCAAAACATTGCCATTCCTTAATTTATGCAAACGTTTTTTGAGACTCTTTGGCTGCCCCTCACCTATGGATTCATGCAGCGATCGCTGATCGTGGCGGTGATTGTGGGAATTATCTGTGCGATCGTCGGCAGCTATTTGATGGTGCAGCGGTTGGCACTGTTGGGGGATGCGATTAGTCATTCGGTGCTGCCGGGGTTAGCGATCGCTTTTTGGTTGGGGGTGAATTTGTTTATCGGGGCCTTTATTGCCGGGGTGCTGAGTACGGTGTTGATTAATCTGATTCGGACGCGATCGCAAATCAAAGAAGATGCCGCCATGGGCATCGTCCTCTCCGCCTTTTTTGCCCTCGGCATTACCCTGATCACCCTAATTCAAAAAAACAACAAAATCGACCTCAATCACTTCCTCTTCGGCAATATTCTCGGCGTAACGAGTGGCGATGTGCGCGATACCTTGATCATCGCTATCTTGGTCATCATCAGCGTCGTTTTACTCTACAAAGAATTGCTCTTTTACACCTTCGATAAACTGGGCGCACAAGCCGTCGGTTTACCCGTGCAATTCCTCGATTTTAGCCTCATGGTGCTAATCGGCATGACGATCGTCGCCAGCCTCAAAGCCGTGGGGGTAATCATGGTTTTAGCCCTCTTAATTACCCCACCCGCGACAGCCTATCTCCTCGTCACCCGCCTCCATCACATGATGTTTGTCGGCGTTGGTGTGGGTATTGTTTCGAGCATTAGCGGCATGTATTTAAGCTATTTTTATAACCTCCCCTCCGGGCCGGCGATCGTGCTGGTGGCCACGGGTCTCTTTTTCCTCGCCTTTCTGTTCAGCCCCAGCCAAGGCCTGCTCACGGGCCATCGAGCCTAGCCGTCAGCCACGATGATTTTGACAGTTGTTGTGTTTTAGCGCGTTTCCGCACCGCAACGGAAAGGGCTAAAGCCCGACAACGACAAGCCTATCAGAATCAGAGAGGTGGACTACTAG
>CAZCWE010000557.1:0-2371 GCA_964502285.1 uncultured Spirulina sp.
AGGAGGGGGCCTGTGAATTGGAGATTGCCTTGAAAGAGACAACCCCTTTAAACGGCTCGTATTTTAAGCGCAGCCATACACCTCACGCACAAGGCTAGCGAGGCGTTTCATCCCCTCGGCGAGTTCGTCAGCGGTGGCGGTGAGGCTGAAGCGGAGGCATTGCTGTTTATGGGGCCAATCCTCGGTTAAGCCGGGGAAGAAGGTGGAACCGGGAACCGCGATCACGCCGACGGTTTTGAGTTTTTGATAAAACTCCCAATCGGTCATTGGTAAATCTTGCAGCCAGAGCCAGGCGAAAATTGCCCCTTCGCCACGATGGAGAAACCAGGGCACAGCGTCGGGCATGGCTGCATCGAGGGTGGCTTCGAGGATGGCGAATTTGGCTTGGTAATGGGGGCGGATAATGTCGGTGGAAATCGTACCTAACCGGCCCGAACGGATTGCGATCGCAGCGATCGCTTGACCATAGCGCGGCGAATGAATACAAAGATTCGTTTGGAACGCATCCAACACCTCAATCACCGCCGGATCACCGATCGCCACGCCGATCCGTTCCCCCGGCAACCCGGCTTTAGATAGGCTCAGGCAATGCACCGTGTTGGGGGTGAGGATCGGGTTCATCGGCGTGAAATTCAAGGCCGGGTAGGGGGGCGCGTAGGCGGAATCAATGAAAACTGGCACATCGTGGGGGGCGGCCATGTCGGTGATTTGCGCCACCTCCCCATCGGTCAAGACATTCCCCGTCGGGTTGCACGGGCGGGAAAAGATGACGCAGCCCGTTTGGGCGTTGATCTGCAATTGGCTGAAGTCGGGGCGATATTTAAAACGGTGTTGAGGGGCATCAACATCGAGGTGAGGCCGATAGGCGATCAGGGCGTTGGGGTTGAGGCAGATGCCGCCGTAGCCGGTGTAGTCCGGGCTGAGGGGGAGGACGATGTTTTTCAGTTGCCCGTCGGTATCCTCACCGCCGAAGGCATTGGCGGCGTAGAAATACAGCGATTGCGAGCCGGGGGTGATCAGAATGTGGCGATCGCTAATCTCCCAGCCATAACGTTGGCGAAAATCGGCGGCGATCGCCTCAATCAACGGCCCATACCCCTGGCTCGACCCGTAGCGGCTCACCACTTCGCCATAGTCATCGCTGGCCAGCAGTTCCGCCGTACAGTCTCGCCATAACTGTTCCACCTCCGGCAACAGCACCGGGTTCCCCGCACTGAGATTAATAAAATCCTGCCCCGCTCCTGCCCGCAGCGTCTCAATAATATCTTTCATAATCGCCCGCACCCCGGTACGGCGCGACATTTGCAGACCCAATTTTGTCAGAGCAGGATTCATAACGTTTCACCACGATACGAGAGGATTCACCCCTAACCGTAGCAAGAAACTTTCCCACCACCAGACCCCCCGTGAGCAAATGTTACCGAGGGGCGGGCGGGGTTAATCGGTAGGGAGAATGATCAGGGCTTCCACTTCGTGCAGGTGATTGAGGAGGATCATCTGTTGCAGCCAATGGGTCAGGGTGGTGGTGTCGGTCGTGGCGGCGATCGCAGCCCGGAGATTATCCGGAACCCCCCCAAAGCGATGGTCAATCAGTTGAAACAGCACCGCCCGTAAACAACTCTGCACCTGTTCGAGGGCTTGATTTCTCAGGCGTACCGCTTGGGTGAGTTCTAAAAGGAGTCCGGCTAACATCCCCAGTTCATCCTCGCGGGCGGCCACCAGTTCCAATTCTTCCGGATCGGGGGCAAAGGTTTGGCTTTCCACCGCCGCCGCGACGGTGGAGGCGATCATGTAGATCTGCTCTAGGGTGGTGGCACTTTGTTGATGATTGTGTTCGAGAGCATCAATCACTTGGTTGTAGCGGGTGGCGATATGGCCCGCCTCGGTGAAGGGTTCGACGGGGACGCGCTGGCTGAGGTCAAAGGTGCGGGCTTGGTAGTCCATCACTTGGAACAGGTCGTAGGTTTCGGTTTTGGCCTGATGTTCGGTGATGTTTAACCCCAAGGCTTCGGATTCGGCGCTGACCCGGAGCGGCCACACACTGTTGAGGATCTTAAACAACACCCACGTCACCCCAAAGGCCCACAGAAAAGAACACCCAACCCCCGCGCTTTGCACCCCAATCTGAGCGAGACGGCTGCTGGCATGCAGGGCATCGGCGTTGCCAAAGAAACCGACGGCCAAGGTTCCCCAGGCTCCTGCTCCGCCGTGAACCGCGATCGCATCCACGGCATCATCAATCTGTAACCGCGCTATCCACCACGACACCACAATCATCACCGCCGCCCCCGTTCCCCCAATGATCACCGCGATCGGGGTCGTCACCATCTGACAACTGGCCGTCACCGCCACCAAGCCCGCGATCGACCCA
>CAZCWE010000558.1:0-2360 GCA_964502285.1 uncultured Spirulina sp.
TAGGGGGATCGATCGCAACTTAGGTCAGGATTTGAGGGTTGTGTATAAGCAGTAGAGCGTGCCGGGTGAGGGCAGCTAGGGGGAGGGTTGACCCGGCCAGGGGGAGTTAGGAGGCCGCTGGGTTGGGGTCGGTGGTGGAATCGAGGGGGGGAGATTGTTGGAAGGCGATGCGGAGGAAGGGCGGAGCGAGGAAAGTGGTGAGGATCACCATGATGATGATCGCGGCTTCGAGGGGTTTATCTAACACGCCGCTGGCGGAACCGATGCCCGCAAAAACGAGACCCACTTCACCCCGTGGAATCATGCCCACGCCGATCGCAAACCGATTAATCCCCGGTGTGCCGAAGACGACCCAGCCGGTGACCAGTTTGCCGATGATGGCGATCGCCAACAAGAACACGGCAATCACCAACCCGGCGCGGTTCTCGGCCACAAAGGGATTCAGCACACCAAGGTCGGCTTTTGCCCCCACGGAGACAAAGAAAATCGGGACGAGAATATCTGCGATCGGCATGATTTGACGATCCAACTCCTTGCGCAGATCCGTTTCATCCAACACCAAGCCCGCCGCAAAGGCCCCCAGAATCGCCTCAAGGTGAATCACGTTGGCCAAGAACGCCATCATCAGCGCAAAGGTTAACGCCGGAATGACGAGGTTGCCACGGGTTTGGAGGACTTTCGCCACGGCTTCAAAGGAGCGGTTGAAGAATTTACCCAGGAAGATCGACCCCAAGAGGAACACCGTGGCACTGACGATCAGCCAAGCCACATTAACGAGATCCACCTCGCCGGTTTTGGCAAGACTGGCGACGACGGCTAAGACAATGATGCCCAACACATCGTCAATCACCGCTGCGCCGACGATCATTTGGCCTTCGGTGGACTTGAGGCGACCGAGTTCGGAGAGGACTTTTGAGGTAATGCCGATGCTGGTGGCGGTGAGGGCGGCCCCGGCGAAAATGGCGGGAATGGCGGTGACATGGAAGAAGAACATCAAGCCCAAGGTTCCCCCGGCGAAGGGCGCAACCACGCCGACGATCGCAACGAGGGCGGCTTGAGACCCGACTTTTTGTAATTCGCGGAGATCCGACTCTAAGCCAATTTCAAACAGGAGGACAATCACCCCCAGTTCGGCTAAGACTGAGACGACTTCGCCTTGGCTGCGAAACACGCCTTCGGCGGCAGCGGGGGTGAGACCGGCAACGGCTTCGAGGACGGTGATCAGGAGGGAGTCGCTGGCGGTGGCTCCGCCTTCGGGGAAGATGAGGAGATGGAGGAAGGATACGCCGACCACGACCCCGCCGACGAGTTCACCTAAGACGGGGGGAAGGTTGACGAGTTTGGAGAGTTCGCCGCCGAGTTTGCTGGCGAAGTAGATGACCACCAAACTGAGCAGAACACCGGCCAAGATGAGGGAGGAGTCTGCTTCGGCGGGGGCGGCTTCGAGGAGGAAGGCGCTGGGCCAGGGAAGATGGGAGAGTAGCATCATAGGAGTTTCATAGAACGTTCAAACAGCAGAGTCAGGAAAGAGACCGGGTGGAATCGGGATGAGAGCGATCGCTCTCATGTATCGATTAATATCAATGTTTAAAGGGGTTGTATTGATTGAAGTCAATAGTAATGGAAAGGGGACGCATCGATCTACCCCAACCGCACAACAAGGTACTGCGATCTCTAATCAAAGTGATAAGTATTTCTTATTAATAGCCATTCATAGCTGAGCGATCGCAGCGGTGCATCCGTTCCAAACGGTGTCTAAAGGATTTCTCGAATGCGGTAAATGGGGCGGCCCTGGGATTCGTGATAGGTGCGCATCAGGAGTTCACCCAAGAGGCCGATGCTAAAGAACTGCACGCCAATGGAAATCAAAATCACAACGAGGATTAGTAGGGGGCGATCGCCAATCTGCTGCCCCAAGCCAAACTTTAACACCGTCAGATACAGCCCCAACCCAATCCCCAAAAACGTCGAAACCAGCCCAGCCAAGCCAAACACATGCATCGGCCGGGTGAGAAATCGCTTCATAAAAAAGATCGTCATCAAATCCAACACCACCCGAAACGTCCGCCCCAAACCGTACTTACTCTGACCAAACTGCCGCGCATGGTGACGCACCGGCAATTCTGCGATCCGGGCTCCTTCAATAAACGCCAAGGCGGGCAGGAAGCGGTGTAATTCGCCGTAGAGGTTCATATCCGCCACGAGTTCAGCGCGATAGGCTTTGAGGGAACAGCCGTAGTCATGGACGCGCACGCCGGTAATCTGTGCGATCAGCCAGTTGGCGATTTTGGACGGTAATAAGCGAGTGAGGGCGGCATCTTGGCGGTTTTTGCGCCAACCGCTAACGAGGTCGTAGCCTT
>CAZCWE010000559.1:0-2350 GCA_964502285.1 uncultured Spirulina sp.
CCCGTTGCCGGACGCGCAGTTGAGAGATGGGGCTGTTGACGGGGAGTTGGGATTGGGCGACGGCATCGGCGACGCGGGCGTTGGGAATCAGGATTTGGTAGACGCGATCGCGCTGATTCCATTCCTTCGTGCCGCTAATGGCGCGATCGCTGCGAATCAGAAGCTGATTGCCCACCCCCAATTCGATGGCATTGATCGTGCTCACCGCTTGGGCTTCAAGGCGGGCAGGACGGGGAGAGAGGCGATCGCTGCGCGTGGGTTCAGGCAGTTTAACCTGCCAGCGGGTGGGGGTTTGTCCTGTAATTTCGATTTGCTGCGGATCGAGGGTATAGCCCTCGGCCAGTTCGATCAAGAGGCGACTGCCTTGATCCGTCATCGGTACGGCTTGGATGGATGCGATCGCCCCCGCCGCCCCTTCCGGCAGACTCAATTGATCCGGGTTCAACTGGGAAAGATCCACCCCCGGCAGATCAATCACCAAACGAGTCGGATTCTGAAGCAAACGCGCCGTTGGTTGAACCGCCTCATCTGTGGTGAACACAAGACGATTTTGGTCTGATTCAAACCGCCAAAAAATGAGCCGCGCCGCCTCCACAGGCATCGCCCAAAACCATAAACCTAAAACACTCGAAAAGAGGCTGAAGCGGGTGATGAGGTGTAATGGCATATCCGACTTGATCTAAACGGTAGTGGGGATGGGACTTATCCGCCTGCCTCCGAAGTCTCTGATGCAGTGGGTTCCGGGTCACGAAACACAATGCGCAACAAAGGAGGGGCCAGGAAGGTCGTCGAAATCACCATCATGATGATGGCAGCTTCCGTCGATGATGATAGCACTCCACTCTCTGCACCTACACCGGCAAAGACTAGGCCCACTTCCCCCCTCGGAATCATGCCAACCCCAATGGCTAACTTCTTCAAGTCACCCTGTTGGCCAAAGACGGTAAATCCTGTGATCACCTTGCCCACGATCGCCACCACAATCAGGAAAGCCGCGATCACCAGGCCTTCTCGATTCGTCGGATTCATTGGGTTCAGCACTCCCAAATTAGTCCGGGCTCCCACTTCCACAAAAAACACCGGCACGAGTAAATCCGCCACCGGAATCACCTGTTTTTCTAATTTGGAGCGTTGGGATGTTTCCGCCAGAATTACCCCCGCCGCAAAAGCACCGAGAATTGATTCCAGTTGAATGGCGGTGGCGATGTAGGACAGGATAAAAACCACCACCAAAGCCGTCAGCAGCAGTTCGCCACGGGTTTTCATTTCCCCCACCAAATTTTCATAGATGGGTTTGATGACATAACGACCGAGCAAAATCGACCCCACCAAAAACGTGCCTGCGCTGATGATCAGGTAAAAAATATTCATCACCTGCACTTCGCCGGTTTTCGCCAAACTCGCCACCACTGCGAGGACGATAATGCCGAGCACATCGTCAAGCACCGCCGCCCCGATGATAATTTGCCCTTCGGTGGAGGATAGCTTGCCAATTTCAGCGAGCACCTTCGCTGTGATGCCGATGCTGGTGGCGGTTAACGCTGCCCCGGCAAAGATCGAGGGAACAATGGGCAGGTGAAACAAATAGACCAAGCCGAGGGTTCCGGCGGAAAAGGGCGCTACCACCCCAACGATCGCCACGACTACGGCTTGGGGCCCAACGCGGATCAGCTCATCGAGTTTGGATTCGAGGCCAATCTCAAACAGCAGAATAATCACCCCTAGTTCCGACAGAACCGAAATGACCTCACTTTGAGTTTCAAAAACCGCACTGGCCCCTAAGGGGGTGAGGCTGGTGGTCAGTTCAACAAATTTGATGATCAGGGAGTTCTCAGCGGCGATCCCCTCTCCAGGGAAAACGAGGAGTTGGAGTGCCGAGACCCCGACGACAACACCGCCGACCAGTTCACCGAGCACCGGGGGAAGATTAATGCGGGCGCAGAGTTCACCCCCGATTTTGCTGGCAAGATAGACCACGACGAGGCTGAGGAGAACGCTGGCGAGGACCATCGAACTGTCGGCCGATTCAGAGGCTGTCGCTAGGATGGGGACAGATAGAGGGGGTTGGAAGGTGAAGGGGACGGAAAATAATTCAACCATGGGTAGGTCTGACAACGGTCACATTCTCTTTACTGTACAGGGCCATTCACCTATGCTCTCGGCTTGGGTGCTGTGGCTGAGACTACCGAAGCGGGGATTTGGGGACGGCAGAGGTCAGGATTAGTTGATGTGGGTGGGGTCAGCCACACAGTTAAAACACACGACTTGGCAAAGTTTACGGCAGAATCAACGATCGAGAGGATATCTCAATGGCTGAAACCCTTATTTTCTCGTTGCAGCATTGAGAAGA
>CAZCWE010000560.1:0-2345 GCA_964502285.1 uncultured Spirulina sp.
CGGTGGAGGGGGAGCCTGGGGGGGTGAGGGGGGCGGAGGGTTTACCGGGCGCGATCGCATCCAGCGACCTAGGACAAAGCCCAGGACTAAACAGAAACTACTCCCCAGTAATTCTGGAGAAACTCCGACCATCGCAAGAGTTCCAAGCAGCACATTCAAGGGTTTTTCTGCTCTCCAAGAAGCATAGGGCTATGATCAATCAAACGGTTCCAGATGGAGGGGCGCATCCCTCTCAGTATACTGATTATCTTTTCGATAATCTTGGGAGAGAAAAAGAAGAGTATCTGTAATCATACTGACAACTAGGCCGGGTTATCTCTCCCTCAGCGGCCTATAGCAATGGGAAAAAAGGGTTCGGACAACGGTATGTTTAGGAACAAGGGGCTTAAGCTCCTTGCCGTCCTACCGATCTCGACCCCTGCTATATCTGGGGGCGGCTCATCGTTCTCCTTCGCCAAAGCGGTAGCCCTTGCCGTACACCGTATGAATCAGGGCAGTTTCGGGGGGATGTTCAAGTTTGCGCCGCAGGAGCCGGACGAGGGCGGCTAGCACATTGCTGTTGGGTTGGGCGGTGGGTGGCCAGAGGTGGGCTTGGAGCGTGTCATGGGTGAGGACTTGGCCCCGGTTTTGGAGAAAATAGCAGAGCAGTTGCGTTTCTTTTTCGGAGAGGTCAATTTGGCGATCGCCCCGATAGGCGACGCGATTTTCCGGGTCAAACTCCAAATCGGCTAGGGTCAAGCGGGGCGAAGGTTGGGGCAGTGAGGGAGGGAGCAGCGATCGCCGCAACAGGGCCCGCACCCGTGCCAACAGTTCCCGCAACTCAAAGGGCTTCACCAAATAGTCATCTGCCCCCGCATCGAGGCCCTGCACCCGGTCATCGAGGGTATCCTTTGCCGTTAAAAAGAGCACGGGGGTTTCATCGCCTTGCGATCGCAACACCCGGCAAATCTCCAACCCCGACAACGACGGCATCATCCAATCGAGGATCAACAACTGATACCCCTCCGCCTGCGCCAACGCCAACCCCACACTGCCCTGATGGGCCACATCGACGCGATAGCCCTCCTGGCCCAGTGCCTGACTCAACGGCGCAGTCAGCTCCACCTCATCATCCACCAATAAAATCCGCATACGGCCTCCCGTGGCAATCCCCAAGAATTATCCTGAACTACGGTATATTTGAACCGTTAGACCCCATTGTCTCCACCGTAGCCCCAACGATTCACTCCTTACCTGTTGTTATTTTCTCCTATGCTGACGATCGCACTCCCCAAAGGCGCACTCCTCAAAGACAGCATCCGCCTCTTTCAATCAGTCGGTCTGGACTTCAGCCTGTTCCTCGACGGCCAAACCCGCCAACTCCAGATCACCGACCCCACCAACACCGCCCGCGCCCTCCTCGTTCGCGCCCAAGATGTGCCCGTCTACGTGGAATACGGCCAAGCCCAACTGGGCATCGTCGGCTACGACGTGCTGCGGGAGAAAAAACCCAACGTGGCCCAACTCACCAATCTGCACTTTGGCGGCTGTCGGCTCTCGGTGGCCGTGCCCAAAGCCAGCGGCTATCAGTCTTCCTTAGAATTGCCGCCCCATGGTCGTGTCGCCTCGAAATTCGTCCATTGTGCCCGCGACTACTTTCGCCAATTGGATCTACCCGTGGAAATTATTCCCCTCTCCGGTTCTGTGGAATTGGGGCCGATTACCGGTATGTCCGAAGCGATCGTTGATCTCGTCTCCACCGGCCGCACCCTCCTCGAAAATGGCTTAGTGGAAATTGATGTTCTGTTTGAAAGCACCGCCCATCTGATCGCCCACCCCCTCAGCTATCGGGTCAACTTCGATCAACTCAACAGCATCATTACCCCCCTGCGCGCAGCCACCCTCGCCCCTCGCTAACTCCATCTTGCTAGCGTGCCTGCCATCACGAGGGTGAAGCGTAAAGCCCCCGTTTTCTAAACCTACCGCTTATACACAAACTGCTACCCAAGTTCTCACACTCTCGCCGATCCCCCCCAGCCCCCTTTTGTTAAGGGGGGAGCCGTTCAAAATCCCCCTTGAAAAGGGGGATTGATCACAAGTTAGGTCAGTATTTGGGAGTTGTGTATAAGCAGTAGTTTTCTGAACGGGGGCTATCAGCGAAAGTTTGAAACCTTAAATCTCAAGGCGATGCAACGGCTTGAGGGGCGTAAGGTGGGTGATTTGGCGTGTCGGAAGTTTCTGCAAATTCTGGAGTGGGTGGCAATCCAGAAGGGGAAGCCGGTGGTCTCTGTTGACTGCGGGTTCCTGTCGATTGACATCCTCCCCAGCCTAAAAGCGTGGGGATTCCCAGTCTAGCGAGCCAAATG
>CAZCWE010000561.1:0-2342 GCA_964502285.1 uncultured Spirulina sp.
TCGATGCCCGAGTGGTTAATGGGGGCGGACTGTAAATCCGCTGGCTACGCCTACGTTGGTTCAAATCCAACTCGGCCCACCACCTTTTCCCGCCCGTGTGGCTCAGTGGTAGAGCACACCCTTGGTAAGGGTGAGGTCACGAGTTCAATCCTCGTCACGGGCTTTTATATTGCTTGAATCCAATAAAGAATGAACCTTAATCTGGGTTCCTGGCTCACGTCATGATCTGGGGAACGGTTCCGGGTTAATGATAGCATAGGCTAAATTAAACACCCCGAACGGGAGTTTTGGTTAACTCTCTTCGCTTTTTGTGATCATGAATACGCAAGCGTTTTTACTTTCGCTGTTGCTGATCGGTAGCGTGATGCCAACGGCTTTTGCTCAAACTCCCTCAGAGACTCCCCAAGAAGAAGAAGCAGCGGCAGAATCACCAGAGACGCCTGCTGCGGAAACCACTGCCGCGATCAATCCGGCAGACCCGAATTGTCGCCAGACGAATCGCACGGTTGATATTTTTGCCAAACCATCGGTAGGGGCGGATAGCAGTACCCTCGGCATTTTGGAACCGGAGGCGCGGGTGACGATCGCATCAGTCGGCGCGAATGGCTGGGTTCCCGTGACTGCCCCCCTCGCAGGGTTTGTGATCGCCCGTCACCTCAAGCCCTGTGCAGCGGTGAGTACGGAACCAGCTCAACCCGTATTTCAACAAGATCCGACGTTGCTGAATTTAACACCGGGTAGTTGTCGTCGTGCTGCGTTGGGGTTGGTGGTGCGTCCGCGGCCGGAGGTGGGCTCGGAGCCGCTGGTGGGCCGTCTTCAGGAGGGGATGCGAGCCACCCTCACGGGCGAAAGCAACATGGATGATGAGTTTCGCCTCTGGCTGAGAATTTCGGCTCCCTATGCGGGTTGGATTTCCGGCGGCCAAGAGGGGGGGACAAATTTGGCGTTTTGCGGGTCTTAGCATCGCTGCGGCTGAACTGAATCCGCTTCACGAGTCCGAGGCGAGAAGTAACGCCACTGCGTAGGCGGCGATGCCTTGCTCTTGGCCAACGGCATCGAGTTTTTCGTTGGTGGTGGCTTTGATGCTGACTTGGTCGCGATCGAGGTGCAGCACCTGGGCGAGGCGATCGCGCATTGTCCCTAGGTGGGGTTTTAATTTTGGCCGTTCAGCAATGACAACCGCATCGAGGTTGCCGATCTGCCAGCCGCGTTGTTGAATTTCGTGGTGAACCTGGGCGAGGAGTTTGAGGCTGTCGGCTCCGGCCCATTGGGGATCGGTGGGGGGGAAAAAATGGCCAATATCACCGAGGGCTAAGGCTCCGAGCAGGGCATCCATAATCGCATGGGTGAGCACGTCGGCATCGCTATGGCCGACGAGGCCCAGGTGATGCTCGAGCTTCACCCCGCCGAGGATTAAGTCGCGATCGCGCCCTAACTGATGAATATCGTAACCGTTGCCAATGCGAATCTTCATAGCCCTGTCCGGTGCTGTCCTAATGTGATTAGCCTGGTTTGATTATCCCCTAGATTTGGGCCAGGCTATGTTAAGACGGAGGCATTGGTTATGAAGAATCACCATGGAAATCAACGGTTTTAGCCTGACAATCCAACCCGGCAAAGAAACGCCCAACGGCTATGTGGAACTGCCCCACAACACACCCTACAGCCTCCATCTGCGCAATGAACATCGCCAACGCTGCGATGCCAAGGTGAGCATTGACGGCAAGCCGGTGGGGACATGGCGGATTCCGGTGGCGAGTTTTATCACCTTAGAGCGGCCAGTGAATGATGCCGGACGGTTTACGTTCTATGCGATCGCCACTCCCGAAGCCCAGCACGCAGGGTTAGCGGCTGACGATCCCAATCTGGGTTTGGTGCAAGTGGTGTTTACGCCAGAATTGCCTTCGCCTCCCCCAGCACCGCCTGCATCTGCCCCCTATCTTGCGGGGTCGAGTCGTCGCGCCGGAGGCACGGGCCTCTCGGGACACAGCAATCAGCAATTTGGGATTGCAGCGCAGATTCAGCAGGATCTCAGTCAGCAAACAACGATTAGCCTCCGGTTAATTGCAACCCCCCAAGCCCAACCCCGACCGCTGCGCCCCCTCGCGAACCCCGTTCCGCCGCCGATCGCTTAAATGACGGTTAACCTGAACATCAAAAAAGCACCTCTGGGGGGAGGTGCTTGGGGGTGAAATATGGCTCAAGGCAGATTTGAACTGCCGACCTTGGGCTTATGAGTCCCCTGCTCTAACCAACTGAGCTACTGAGCCGTTTTTCGGTCACGGTTTGTAATCTTAGCACAGGATTCACCGTCAGTGGCCGTTTATGGGCTTTTTTTTTAA